>CAZCOE010000021.1:0-11360 GCA_964500525.1 uncultured Clostridia bacterium
CTCCCGGAGCAGTGCTCTTAGTTCTTTGGGAAAAGGATAGCCTACTACTTTTTCGGCGTTGTCTATCTCGTTTTCGGGGCAAGGCGGTTGTATTTTTACATACCCATTATCCTGCGTTAATTCTAAAACCAATTCTCTGTACATAATTGCCTCCTTGGCTTTACAAAACCGATTTATTGCTTTCCTGCAACCAGTATAGCACAGCAGGGAGAAAGTAGAACGGCAAAAAATCGACAAACCTCTTATGGAGGTTTGTCGATTTGTCTGGTGCGGCCGGGGGGACTTGAACCCCCACTCTCTCGAAACGGCACCTAAAACCGTCGTGTCTGCCATTCCACCACGGCCGCGTATGACAATACTAGGAATGAGTATGATTATTAATGTGATCCATGCAATATTCCTTGAGCCCGGAGCATTTGACGCAATAGCGGAACTGCATGTTTGGATCGGACTCGTCTGTTTTACCACAAACACAGCACTTGTGTCTATAGTTTTTACCCCCACGTTTTGCGTCCATTTTGATGATTTTGGACTTAAACTGGGCCTTGCGCACCTTGTTCTTGCTGCCAAAGCGGATTCTCTCTATCCATTCGGCGCCAAACCACAGCAGGTAGTTGGCCAGAACCGCCACCGATGTCATGGCAGACAGTATGTCCCCCATTACGATCCCGCCCAGCACTCCAAGTGCCATGCCCACAAAGCTGATAATGCCCAACCATTTTACCTTGACAGGCAGAATCAGGAATATTCTGATAGTTTCATTGGGGAAAACCGTGGCAAATGCCAGGAAAAGGCCGGAGTTCAGCAATAGGGATGACATGGTGCCAATATATCCCGGCAAAACAAAGCTGAGGCCGTAGCCTGCAAAGGCGCAAATCCAGCACACCACAATGCCGCTTAAATAGTACATTGTAAACTTCCCTGAGCCCCAATATTGCTCCAGGTTGCTGCCAATCCAATAGTAAAAATACAGTACAAGAATATTCCACAGCACAATATTAATAAAACCTGTGCCCAGATCCGGCAGCACAAATACAAATGTCACCAGCCTCCACACCTGTCCCCTGATAACGTCTGCAGGGTTAAGAGTCAGCCATCCGCTGACAGAGGTTTGCCACAGGGAGCCGGCAATAATGTCCATCACGAAGACAACCACATTGATGATGATAATGTAGTACATCAGATTAGGTATATTGTGTATGTTGAAGAATCTCCTGATCTTGTTCATGAAGACTGCCTTTCGTGATATAATTCAATAATGATTTATTATACAATGAGGACAAAACATTGACAAACGAACTTTTGTATTTTGCCGCAGGCATTGGGGCTTTCGCCGCTGCCGGACTTACAGCCGGATTGGTTACTCCCCGGTTGCTGTCTGTAGAGACGGTGGCTATAGAATCCTGCCTCCCTGAGCATCAGCCTACCGGCATCCGTTTTGCCCACATTTCCGATTACCACTATGAGATGATGATGGTTTCCCCGGCAAAGCTGGCCCGGGCCATTACTCAGGCAGACCCGAATGCAATTCTATTCACCGGTGACTTGTTCAGCCGGGCCTCCAATGCTTCCCGGGCTCTTGAATCCCTGAGACGGATTGCCGGAGACAGGCCTGTATACATGTGCCTGGGAAATCACGAGCACAAGGCATACCGCAACAGCACTGCACTTGACGGTGAGCCGGACTCCCTGGACAGCTACATGGAACTTGCCCGCAGTCTGGGCTTTACAATTGCCCGATACGGCCTTTGGCAATGTGCCGGGCACAACATCGCAGCTGTGGACGACTACCGGTCCAACAGTCAAAATATAGCCCTCTACAGAGCTAATATTCAGCAGCTGCTGTCAGATGCCAATCCTGAACTCCCAACCATACTGCTGTGCCACAGTCCTGCTACTGCAGGAATTATTGCCAACATGGATATTCCCTATGCCCAGCGCCCTCATATGATTCTGTGCGGACACTATCACGGCGGGCAGGTGGAGCTGCCCGGGCATCCGGGGTATACCCACTTCCGCAGGGAGCTGGCCCTGCTGCCGGGACACTACCGCGGCCTCCGGGTTCACAACCATATACCTGTGTATATAAGCAGGGGGCTGGGCTGTGTGGCACTGCCGCTGCGCCTGGCCTCCACCCCGGAGATTACAATTATTCAGAGCTGATTAAACCACAAGGTCCGCCTCTCCTGAAGCGGACCTTGATTATTGCTATTTTGCTGTGCCTCGATGAGTTCGCAGAGTCACCTCCAGGATTTTGTCCTTGAGGGCCTGAGTCCTGTACCTGCTGCTGAGTCTCCAGGTCCAATTGCCCTGGGGAACAGATGGAATATTCATCCTGCCCTGTTCATTGGTCAACTCCAGATAGTCCTGCATGGGGATTACAGCCAGATTGGATCTGCTGCCAAGTGCCAGTTCAATCATGGCATATGTGGCAGTCTGACCCTTGCGCCTGGGGCACTCCCTCTTGAAGCGTTCCAGGGTACCGCCCCGGATCTCCCTGACCCATGTGGCAGTACAATCTGCGTCATGGGAGCCGGTATATACAACGGAATTGGAATGGGCATATGTCCTGGGCAGGTATTCGCTGTTTTCGTCAGAGAAGGCGAACTGCAATATCTTCATGCCCGGGAACCCTGTATCCTCCAGCAGTTTTCTTACGTCGTCCGTAATAAAGCCCAGATCCTCTGCAATAATCTTTGCCTTGGGATACTGCTCCCTGATGGTGCGGAACAGCTGTATGCCAGGGGCAGCAGCCCACTGTCCCCGTCTGGCGTTTTCGTCCCCAAACGGCACATGGTAATACCCGGCAAACCCACGGAAATGGTCGATGCGCAAAATGTCATACATCCTGAAGGCATATCCTATCCGGTCACACCACCAGCTAAAGTTCTCCTGCTCCATGAGCTCCCAATTGTATATTGGATTGCCCCACAGCTGCCCATCCGGTGAGAATCCATCCGGCGGAACTCCTGCTACCCTGGTGGGCATGTAATCCTCATCCAGCAGGAACTGTTCCGGTGCTCTCCACACGTCCATGGAATCATGGGCCACGTAGATAGGCATGTCTCCCACTATGTATATACCCTTGGAATGGGCGTAGTCCATCAAGGCCCGCCACTGCTTAAAGAATTGGAACTGGACCCACATCCAGTAGTCGCATTCATCCCGGTATTGATCTGACAACAGTCTGGCACGCCTGCAGTCCCTGTATTCCTCCGGCCAAGTGTACCACGGCCTATATCCATTGCTTTCCTTGAGAGTCATAAACAGGGCGTAGTCTGAGAGCCACTGCTTGTTCCGGGAGACAAAGGATGCAAATGCCCTGCGGCATCTCTTCTCATCTACAAATCTCCTGTATGCCCGGCGCAGCAGGTCGAATCTGGTGAAGAACAGCCAGCCATAGTCTACCCGATCACCTGGATGACGGGCGTCAGCCAGCTCTGCCTTGGTAAGTAAGCCCTCCTGTGCCAAGGTTTCCGGATCTATGAAATATGGATTGCCTGCCACAGATGCCGGGGACTGGTATGGGCTGTCTCCGTATGATGTGGGATTGAGGGGCAGGACCTGCCAGCACTTCTGACGTGTCTCCCCTAAAAAGTCCACAAAATCATAGGCTCCCTTGCCAAAATTGCCAATGCCATATGACGAGGGCAAGCTGCTGATGGGCATAAGTATGCCACTCTTGTGATTAAAACCGAAATTATCTCTGGAATTACCCAAAGGTCTCTCCTCCCGCCGGTTACAGTCTGGCCTCCAGCTCCTGCCTTCTGTCCTCGTAACCCGGCTTACCCAACAGGGCAAACATGTTTTTCTTGTATTCCTCTACTCCCGGCTGGTTAAAGGGATTGACTCCCAGCAAATAGCCGCTGACTCCGCAGGCCAGTTCAAAGAAATAGATCATCTGACCAACCGCATACTCATTAAGCTCAGATACGTGCAGCATGAGAATAGGATTTCCTCCGTCATTGTGGGCCAACACTGTGCCCATGGTGGCCTTGCTGTTCACATATTGCATGGTTCTGCCGGCCAGGAAGTTCATGCCGTCATAGTTCTGCTGGTCCTGGTTTATCACAATATCATCCTGTGATGTCTCCACATCGATAACAGTCTCGAAGAGAATGCGGCTGCCATCCTGGATATACTGTCCCATAGAGTGCAAATCTGTGGTGCAATCCACTGCTGCCGGGAACAGACCCTTGCCGTCCTTGCCCTCGCTCTCTCCATAGAGCTGCTTCCACCACTCCCCAAAGCTATGGAGTGCGGGCTCGTAGTTTGTGAGAATCTCGACGCTGTAGCCTCTGCCCAGCAGAATGTTCCGCGCCACTGCATAGCGGTAGCAGTCGTTGGTTTTCAGGTCCGGATTGCGGTACAGCTCATATGCCTTGGCTGCACCTGCCATCAGTTGATCAATGTCGCAGCCTGCCGCTGCAATTGGCAGCAGTCCAACGGCTGTCAGAACTGAATATCTGCCGCCGATGTCGTCCGGTACTACAAACTGTCTGTATCCGCACTTGTCAGCCATGGTCTTGAGAGCTCCCCTGCGAGCGTCTGTAGTCACCACAATGCGCCGGGAGGCCTCAGCCTCACCGTATTGCTGCTCCATATATTCCTTGATAATCCTGAATGCAATAGCCGGCTCTGTGGTAGTGCCTGACTTGGAAATAACGTTTACGTAGACGCTCTTGCCCTGGATAATCCTGAGGCAGTCCTTGACATATGAGCCGCTGATGTTGCAGCCCAGGAACAGAATCTGTGGTGTATTCTTGCCGGGAACCATGTTGTGCAAGGGTCCCTTGAGCATCTCGATAACCGCCCTGGCTCCAAGATATGAGCCTCCTATACCGATTACCAGGAGTATCTCTGCATTGTCCCTGATCTCCTCAGCAACCTGCTTAATCCGGGCGAATTCGTCTCTGTCATATTGGAGGGGCAACCGTAACCACCCCAGATAATCGCTGCCCTCGCCTGTGCCCTGAGTAATAATATTGTGGACATCCGTAATCCGCTGCTGCCAGTCCATGATGCAATTATCACAGACTTTGCCTGCACCCTTGGTGCAATCAAATCTCAAATCGCTCATATTGTTCCTCTTTTGCTATATTATGCTATGTGTTGATTCGATATAGAACAGGTCTATATCTTCTAAACATTATAGCTATTTACATTATCTCCGTAAAGTCAAAAATGACACGCTGCCCAGGCTGTGTGGCGGCGAAAAAACGTAAAAAAGCCTATTTCCCGTGAAATAGGCCTTGAATCCGGATTATGTGTAGTTGTCTATGGTTTTCGGGCTTACTTGACACACTTCTCGTAGGCTGCAATATTTGCGCATACGCAGAACACCTTCATGGCCAGAGCCAAATCCTTTACCGAAACTGCGGTGGGAGCGATACGGATATTGCTGTCCAGAGGATCCTTGCCATAGGGGAATGTAGAACCTGCGGCTGTAAAGAATACGCCTGCCTTGGCTGCCATATCCACCACCTTGGCTGCACATCCGGGCATAACATCTACGCTGATAAAATAGCCTCCCTTGGGATTGCTCCAGGTTGCCACTTTGGCAGAGCGGATGCCGGACTTGAGAGTCTTGTATACTACTTTAAACTTGGGGAGCATGATTCTGGCATGCTTCTCCATGAGCTTTTGAATGTTCTCAGGATTCTTGAGGAAGTCCACATGCATCTTCTGGTTGACCTTATCGAAACCTATGGTCTCCGTATTGAACTGATCTGCCAAAAACTCGATATTCTCGGGGCTGGCGATGACAACCGCCAATCCGGAGCCTGCAAACGTAACCTTGGATGTGGACATAAATATGTATACCATATTGGGGTTACCTGCTTCCTTGCATGCTGACAAAATGTCCTTCACATGATCCTGATCATCGGGATACAGGTGGTGAATGCAATAGGAATTGTCCCAGAAAATGCGGAAATTGCTGCAGCAGGGCTTCAGGTTAGCCATGCGTGTGACAACCTCATCTGAAAATGTAATGCCTGTGGGATTAGAGTATTGAGGAACGCACCATATGCCCTTGATGTCCGGGTCTGTGCTGACCAATTCCTCGATAGTATCCATGTCGGGTCCGTCTGCATTCATCTTGATAGTAATCATCTCGATGCCCAGGTCCTGGCAGATCTTGAAGTGACGGTCGTATCCCGGTGCAGGGCACAGGAACTTGATCCTGGGTGAACTAAGCCATCTGTCGCCGCCCAACACGCCGCGAAGCATGCTGTTGACCACAATGTCGTACATGAGGTTAAGGCTGGAGTTGCCGCCAATCATAACGTTGTCAGCGGAGTAACCCAGCAAATCTGCAAACAGCTGCCTTGCCTGGGGCAATCCCTTGGGCAGACCATAGTTGCGGACATCCACATTTGTTCCCTTGGCAATGAAATCGGAATTCTTGCTCTTGAGCATGGCCACAGATAGGTCAAGTTGCTCAGCAGCAGGTCGGCCTCTGCGAATATCGATGTTGAGGTTCATGTCAACATAATTATTGTACTCATTCAGCAGTGCCTTGTATGTGCTCTCAGAACAGACCTTGTATCCCATATAAACTCCCTATGCATAAAAATTCAATGGTGAGTTTACCATACCGAGAGGTGTTGTTCAATTGGCGAATCCTACAAGCATCTACATAAATGGGCATAAAAGTTTTCGCCAATTATCCTATTTACAGTTTTCTCGCTGTAATTCTTATTCAGAAGGTAATCTGCCACCCTTTGGTGCTCGAAAACCCCGGTAAAACCGGTGTATTTGTTGGAGAATCCATCCCAGTCGCTGCCCAGGCCGATGTTGTTTTCTCCCAGGAACTGCAATGCGTGGTCGATATGGGCATATACATGGTCTATGGTGGGCATACCCTCCTCCTTGAGGAAAAACGGCACATAGCTGATCCCCACAAAGGCATCTCTGTCCCCCAATGCCCGGAGCTGTTTGTCTGTCAGATTTCTGGGATGACTGCACAGGGCATCGCAATTGGAATGAGTCGCAAACAGGACGTTGTCATCGCCATGCTCCATTACGTCCCAGAAGGTCCGCTCCGACAGATGTGAGCAGTCTACACCCATCTTCAATGCAGCCATGTTCTTAAGCAGCATCCTACCCCAGTGGGTCAGCCCGGAATCCTTGGTGTCTGTGCCGAACTTGGCATCTGCCCTGGGACCGGTGGAAGCTCCGCAGCCTATTTCATTGTCGTCATTCCATGTGAGAGTAATAATGCGGATTCCGTCGTACCATAGGCTGGGCAGAATGTCCAGGTTTCTCTCCAATACCGCTCCGTTTTCCAGAGTCATTACGGCTGCCACCCGGCCTGATTCCAAGGCCATATCCAGGTCCTGTCTGCTGCGGACCATCACCACACTGTCTCCCATTTGGGACAGTTGCCGTCGGATATCCACCATATAGTCCAGGTAGCGTTCGTACAATTCCGGCAACCTGGCCTTTGCCCTAGGTGCCGAGGAGTCCACAAACACCGCCAGGCATTGAATCCACTGTCTGCTGACGGTCAAGGCTCTGCGGAAGTCAAAGTCCATTGTGTTTTGCAGCAGGTTCCCCCTATCCGGTCGAAGAACCACCTCTGTTGCTGTATCGCAATGTGCATCGGCGTAGATCATTAGAAGGCCTCCTCTATTATGTTTACATATGGTGAATGGTTGCCCATAGTTATGGAAACCACATCAAACCTGATGTCTGTCCAGGTCAGTTCCCTGTGCAGGTGAATATAGTACTCGGCCAATCTCCTGAGCCTCATGCGCTTAGTACCGTCCACTGCCTCCTCAGGCCTGCCCCATTTGTCACCCGACCTGGTCTTAACCTCTGCAATAACCAATGTACCCCGGCCTATACAAATCAGGTCAGCCTCGCCTATTCCCCTGACGTGATACTGTCTCTCCAATATGGAATAGCCCCTGGCCGCATATGCCTCAGCAGCCAGATCCTCTCCCAGATCGCCCAGTTTCTTGTTTCCTCCGGTATCACTCATACCTGCAGAATTTGGTACAGAAGCTGCGCCTGTGAATAGGCGTCAAACCGTACTTCCGGATGGCCTCTATGTGGTCTGCGGTGCCGTAGCCCTTGTGCCTGGCAAAGCCATATTCGGGGTATAATCGGTCCATTTCCACCATTATCCTGTCTCTGGTAACCTTGGCCAAAATGGAGGCCGCTCCAATAGTATATGAAAGTGCATCCCCCTTGATGATAGGCACCACCTTGACTCCGGGGATATCCAACTTGACCGCATCTATCAGGGCCGTGGTAGGGGCCACATGAGTTATGGAGTCCCTCATGCCCTGTTTGGTTGCCTCCAATATGTTGATTGTATCGATTATTTCTCTGTCCAGCAGCTGCACCGAATAGGCCTGGGCATATTTGATAATCAGGTCGTACAGGGCCTCCCTGACTGATTCGCTGATTTTCTTGGAGTCGTTGATGCGGTTGAGCATGGGATCAAAGTCCCCCAGACATCCTGCGGTCCCAGCCTCAATAATGTCTCTGGGGAATGTCACCGTCGCCACACTGACCGGGCCTGCCAAAGGACCTCTGCCGGCCTCATCTGTGCCGCTCACCGGACCAAGATCAATATATGTAGTCTCGTAGCTGAATTTAATTGGATCAATCGGGTTGATTTTTCCCATGTTTACCTCTGCTTTGCTGCTCCAACCGCAGTTCCTCGGCCTGTCTGGCAAAATCCTCCACATCCCACACTCTGTCAATGGTCAGCCTGCCCATCCTGCCCTCTCTAAAATCGTGCAGTATCAAAGCGGCTGCCTTGTCATAATCTATGGCTCCGCCGGAAATCCGGCAGCCTCTCCTGATGCCTATGGCCTCCAGCACTTCAAGAGGCGCCATTTGGGGCGCATCCTGTATGCCGTATCTGTTCTCTATGCAATTGGGATATTGAATCTGCAAGAACTTGATAAACTCCAGGGACAGTTCCGGAATATCCACAACGTCATCCTTGATTGCTCCGGTAAATGCCAATCTAAGGCCGATGGCCGGAATCTCGAACCTGGGCCACAGCACACCGGGGGTGTCCAGCAGCTGAATGTTGCCCACATCTATCCATTGTTTCCCTCTGGTTACGCCGGGCTTGTCGCCTGTGGATGCTGCGGCCCTGCCTGCCAGGGAGTTGATCAATGTGGATTTTCCCACGTTGGGAATGCCTACAATCATAGCCTTGACGGGCTGGGGCCTGCGTCCCTTGTCCTTCTGGGCCTGAATCTTGTCGGCCATTATGTTGTACGCTGCAGCAGCCACCTGCATGGCCTGCCTGCGTTCCTTGGCATTAATAAAAAGGCAGGGTATTCCCTTGCTTTTGAAATACTCCTGCCATGTCTCCGTTATTGCGGGATCTGCCATATCGCTGCGGTTAAAAACCATAAGGCGCCGCTTGTCCCCCAGCATCTTGTCAAACTCAGGATTATCCCCGGACAGAGGGACTCTGGCGTCCATGACCTCAATGGCCATATCCACCATGGATAAGTTCTCACTGATCAATCTCTTTGCCTTGGCCATATGGCCGGGGAACCACTGAATCTGCATAATTATTTAATAGAGCCTCTGCTGTCTGAGGGACCGATTCTATAGAATACCTTGCCTTTGATGCGGGAAACCTGGATAAGACCTACCCTCTCGTCTCTGCTGTCCACGCTGATAGCCCTGTTGTCGCCCATGACAAATACGTATCCCTCAGGCACCTCGATGGTGTCGCCGGAGGATCCGGGCATGGTCAAAACGCTGTCGGAAAGGTACTCCTCATCCAGCAGCTCGCCGTTGACATAGACTCCGCCCTCGCCATCAAAATGCACGGTATCTCCGCCTACTGCGATGACTCGCTTGATGTAGTCCTTCTCGCCGGGGTTGGTTACAGGCAGTGCGTCAATCCACATGCCGTACTTGCCCTCCTCCACTATAAACACGATGATATCTCCACGGGCAGGCTCGTCAACCAGATATACAAATCTGTTAATCAAGACCTTGTCTCCTGAGCTGCAGGTGGGATACATGGATGACATCTGTACCTGTATGGTCATGATGCCAAATCGCCTGATGAGTCCTCCTACCACCAGGGCAATCAGAATAACTGCTACCCAGGACAGGATTTCCTTGACGATGCCCTTACCCTTTGACTTCTTGCCAGCCTCGGCAGAATTATCTCCGGTGCACTCTGGGCAGTCACAGGTCTCTCCGTCCACATTATCTGTGTCCGCAGGCTCTGTGTCCGCAAACTCCGACTCGGCAGGCTCTATCTCGGCAGGCTCTGTGTCTGTAATCTCCGCCTCTACAGGCTCGGTGTTGTCAATGTCTGTTAAATTGTTAATGTTGTTAATATCGTTTTCCATACCAGTATTATATCTCATTTTGGGCAATTCAAAAAGAGTTCTTGGACTCTCTGTGACCCTGAAATTCATAGTTTCTCAAAACCCTTGCCGTTCCCGGCATTTTCTCTGGAAAGGTCCTGTCAAAAAGAATACCGACACAGGAAGGCCCATGTCGGTATGTGTCTCTTTTGGTCCATTGCTGTGGTCCGGCAACCCGGACAATAGATTAAAGCTTCTCCTTAATCTTAGCAGCCTTACCGGATCTGCCGCGCAGGTAGTAGAGCTTAGCTCTGCGAACCTTACCTCTGCGAACAACCTTGATAGACTCGATACGAGGTGAGTTGACGGGGAAAACTCTCTCTACGCCAACACCGCTGGCAATACGTCTGACCGTGATAGTCTCGTTGATGCCGCTGCCCTTGTGTGCAATGAGAACGCCCTCATATGCCTGAAGTCTCTCTCTGTTGCCCTCAACAATCTTGCACATAATGTGAAGAGTGTCGCCGATGCTGAACTGAGGAATATCAGATCTCAGCTGCTCGGACTCAATTGCCTTAATGTAATCCATAAATCCTCCTGAAATCGTGAGCGTTCATACCCGTCATATACGGCAGCGGAGCGCTGAAATTAATTTCGTCTCCACAAAAATAAGGCATTCTTGCGCAGAACAGGCAGATAATACCACAATGGGAAGGGAGTTGCAAGACCCACTTTGGTCAGTGAAGAGTGAAGAGTGAAGAGTGTAGAGTTTCTCCCTTTGATCCTATGGTCGAATAGATCACTGGAACATACTACCGCTTTGGGTCCTTAGGGCACAGCTTCATAGTTCGACCATGGGAGCATAGCCACCTGAGTTTTTCACTCTTCACCATTCACTATTCACTGGCGAAGCTCGCTTCGCTTAATACGTTCTTAGTTTCTGTCCGTTTGGCAAGTCGTTGGTCACATACTTGGCCCAGTTTTTGAGACAGGTAACGGTGTTTGCATCGCCATCGCTTACGAACCAGTATTGGTCAGGCTGGTTCTTGAACCACC
>CAZCOE010000022.1:0-27164 GCA_964500525.1 uncultured Clostridia bacterium
GCTTTGCATTAATACTTGGTGTTGGATATCTCCTGAATCTCCAGACGGATTTCCTTCTCTATGCGCTGAATGTCTCTGCGTATGTCCTCCACAGTCTCCACATGGGGCTTGCGGTTCTGGTTGCCTCGATCATGTCTGTTCCTATGGAAATCGTTTTGGCTGCCCTTGTTCTGACCGGCCTGGTTCTTTTGCTGCCGGGGCTGATTATTCTTCTGCTGGCCTCCCGGATTTCCCTGAGGCTGACTGTTGTTCTGCTGCTGATTCTTCTGCTGGTTTCCCTGAGGCTGGCTGTTGTTCTGCTGGTTCTTCTGCTGATTCCCCTGGGACTGGTTTTTATTCTGTTGCTGATTTTTCTGTTGCTTTTCCTGGGGCTGGCCGTTGTTCTGCTGTGGTTTACGCTGGTCTCCCTGGTTTCCCTGAGGCTGGCCGTTGTTCTGCTGAGCCTTGGGCTGATTCTTCTGCTGGCCGTTGCCTGAGTGATGCCTTCTGTGGTAGTTCTTCTTGCCGGCATCCCCATGCATTTCCCCTGCTGAGTTTGCTCCGTTTGTGTTATTGGTGTTTACTTCACTCATTTATTGTCATTTCTCCTTAGTAGGAATTTCTCTCCATCATGGGTTTCGTACATTATATAGTCCCAATTGGGTGATTGGGTCACCTTAGCCTTTCCCAACCGGGCCAGATGTTCGCAGGCCAGCCGGGTCAGCTCGCTCTTGGACAGCAGTCCATCCGTCAGCTTGTCATAAATCCTGTCTCTGTACATGTCCTCTGCCAGATCGTACAGTACAGGTTGTTTCCCCGGATTCTCATTGAGGTAGGACAATGTTCTGTCTGTGCCTGGCACCAGGCAAATGGGTCTGCAATACTGTCCCAGACGATACTTTGCCATTGGAATCACGCTGTTTTGGAACAGTTCCGGCAGGGAATCCGGTGCGTTCACATCATTACTGACAAAGGCGCCCTCAGCAATATAGCAGGAATCGGGCACAACTTCAACAGCTGCCACCTGCCATCCCTCGCAATTGTATCCGGGACAGTCAGCAGGACTAAGGTATGCCTTGAGATAATGCCGGGTACAGCCATTGATTTCAACCAGGACGCAGTTCTCACCTACAGGTTCCATGCCCACCTGACGGTAGAACTCCAGCTCCGACTGCCTGACACAGGTGTACAGTGTCATTGAGTACAGGACCTCCGGAATTCCAAGGGTGTCATGCTGGTAAATTTTCTGAACATTTCATTAAATCTCTGCTGGTTGGAGAACCCTACAGCAGCAGCAATATCCCGCACCTTCATATTTGTGGTTCTGAGCATTTCCTTGGCATTTTCAATGCGCACCTTGAGCAAATAGTTAATGGGGCTCAAGCCGGTCTCCTCCCGGAATACCCGGATAAAATAACTGGGGCTCAGAAAAACCCTGCCTGCTATAGTGGACAGATCCAGTTCTCTCTCGTAGTTGTTGCGGATGTAGTTCTCCGAGATTTTTATGAGCTCCTTAACCTTCTGTCCGCCTGCCCTGGATATGGTGTTCTGATACTCGGTTTTCAGGACCCGGGAAACCAGGATAAACAGTTCCTGCATCAACAGTCTCTGCATCTCATCTGACAGATCCTCATTGTTGTCTGCCTGTTCCTCGATGATTCGGTTCATGCAGGTGATAATGTCGTTCTTCTGTCTGACCTTAACGGAAATTGCCGGCTCACCGTCTTCCTTGTTCACATAACCCAGGAATTCCTTGGCAGATTGGGACTCTACAGTGCTGCCAAAGTTGTCCGCAAAGGAGAAGTAAACCAGCACCAATTCGCAGGTGTTCCGGTCATCTGACAGGAATCTATGGGCAGCATGAGGTCTGATAACCACCAAATCGTTTGGGCCTACCTCGATGTTGCTTTTGCTAAACTCAAAAACGCCGGTGCCTGATTTCACATATACCATTTCAAAGGAATCGTGGGAGCCTCCATGACTCTTCTCTTCCTTTACGAACGCCTTGGTTACGGCGCTTACCACGAAAGGCATGGCTGATGAGTTAATAACGTTCTCCATAGTGTTTTCCTGTGTCTCCTTTGTGTAAAAAATCAATATACTCTTCCCAAGAGTTTTTCCTCTCCGAATCTCTTGACGTTGTCACAGTATCTGGCCAGAGCCCGCAGGCCCTCTACCAGGTCAAGACCTCTTGCCATGTAGTAATTCCAGCTTGACAACCTGTTGTTCTCGAACCATATCTTCTCGGCCTGCTGCAGGTCCCGCTCCGCCTGATCCGCCAGCTCCAGCAGGGGCAGCACGTCGGCCTTTGCCTCATCCCAGTACCTGTACTGCTGGCTCTTGAGAAGGGCAATCTTCATCATTGCAGTGAGGGTGCGGCGGATGTCGAACAGGAAGACTCCGTATGTCTGCTGGTTCCTGGTGGGCTTCAGGGATGAGAAGTAATCCAGGCTCTCGGTGAACAGATCCACCATGCCCTCGGTGGTCTTCTTAATCTCAGGCTCCATGTTTCTGAAGCAGGGAGCGTACATCTTGTTAAAGATATACATGCCCACATGGGTTATTTCATTGTAACTGTCATAGGTGTGGGGATCTGCATCCGGCTTCCTGCGGGAGAAGATGGTCAGATCGTAGTCCATAAGCTTCATGAATCTGGCCACGTCCACATCGATGCCAAACATTATGGCGAAGAAGGATTCCACTCCATCTGCCAGGGAATATGAACTGTTCACTGTCCATGAGAAGTTTGCGCCTGCATAGTTTCCAAACCAGTTCTCCTCTCTGAAGCACAGTCCGCCGTCGCCCCAGGATGACATAACCATTCCCTTGGCCTCGGTGCCTGCCTGAAGTGCCATTTCCTTGGCGTTAAGCCACGCCAGCCTGTAATCCGGCAATGCCCTGTTGTAGGACATAGTTCCCGGTGAAACATAGAAGTCCTTTTTGCTGTCCTTGAGCTGCTGAATGCCCTTGTAGAAGCCTCTGGCAGCATAGTCCCAGAACACAAAGTCCACATTGGGTGAAATGTCGTTGATTGCCTCGAAGGGCAGCTGGTGGTCTCCCCATACAGGAGTGAACATATCGGAATACATCATCGGCCTGATGCCTTTGCTCTCCAGATACTCGCACACAAACTTGTAGTGAGAGCAGTACAGCTCCGTCGCCTTTTCTCTGCCCAGAGTGCGGAAGTAATCTACTACCTCGTCTCCGCCTACGTGAATCCTGTCTATAGGGGCAAAGGTCTCAATAACCTCGTCCAGAATGTTCCTGACCATTTCACGGGTCTTGGGCAGCCGGGTATCCAGGGCGTTGGTGGTCTCTGCCTCTGGGTCATCCCCCTTATGAAGCATTACGTCGCTGAAGCAGGACAGTTTTCCGTTGCGGTCCCAATGGCCCAGAACATTAATAATGGGAATTATCTTTACATAATAATCAGCTGCGTATCTGACCAGTTCCTTGAACTCGTCCTTGGAAACAGGATCCGTGTATTTGCCAGACTCAGGGACACTGTCGAACTGCATGCTGTCCTCAATGTAGGGCATATAGATATTGCCCTTGATGTACGCGATGCGTCGAACAATTGTCTTGAAGTCCTCCAATGTGGAGATAACACCTCTGGAAATATCGTCGGAGAATGCCCTGTCGCACATGTCGGGCTTGTCCTGAATGCGGCACTCCTCAATATGGCCATGGTTAAGCTTGGCCAGCTGATCCAGGGTACAGGCAGCATAATATGCGCCTGCGGGAGAACCGGCACACACATCAATGGCAGCGGAATCCACAGCTATCACATACTCCTCAGGGCCATAGGCCTGGTCAAATGTGAGGTTAATAGTCTTGTGGCCCTTGGCTGCCAACAGTTCCGATGCCTTGGGCACCTCTGTAGAATAGAACTGGGACAATGCATAGTCTGCCAGTTTCACTGCAGCTCCACCCTCCTTGGGGTTGATGCTCTTGATTTGGGGTGTAGTTTTGGTGTTCATGTGTTCCTCCTATTTCAGGCCGTCGTAGATGCAGCCTGTATATGTACAAAAATTCCTGATTGCCACGGCATGCTTGCCTTTGCAAACATTCATGGACATGGGATAAATACCTGCCTCCACTCTGGTCTCGATAGCCGGCCACCTGCGGACTTGCATCCACAGATGAGGACCCAGAGATTTGGGTCCGTCAACCACCGGCACCTCGTAACAGAACAGGCGCAGATCTCCGTTGCGAACTGCATACGAGAGTAGTGTAACAGTTTCTCCCGGCTTGGGCAATGGGCCATAGTAGTCTGAGAAGTTAAATAGCAGCATAAATTCGTCGGAAGGGTGCCTCATAACGAATCTTCCCTTAGCTGCCATGCCGCACAGAGACTCCATGGCCTCCATGAGCTTATCGTATTTTACATATTTGGTTTCAAATCGGAATCCACGGCCGTGGAGATCGCTGTAGCCCACAACCTTCATGAGAAGGGCGGACTCTGTAAAATATCTGAATGCAGATGTGAAAATAAGGTCATCTACTGAACAGTTCTCTACATATGTAAAGGTACATTCATTCAGGTTCAACTGGCCTGCAGCGGCCATGATGCCACGCTGTGCATGTCTGAACAGGAGGGCCTGTTCGTCGTCTCCCCGGACGCTCCATAGGAGAACCGGAATCCTGGAGTCTGATAGTGCCTGGGCAACATAGATGGGGTTTCCCTCGTCCACATACATTACCATCAGGGCGTCAATACCCACAAGCTCATCCTCGCCGCAAGTCAAATGGATCTCGGCGTACCTGTAACTCATCTGTATGAGCTTGTCCACAATGGGCTCGGTGTTCCTGTCAGGGTATGCACCCATAGGCAATTCCTTGGAGGAAATCATCAAGCCCAGCTTTAGTTTGGGTATCATTTTAGCCTTCGCTCTTCATCTCCAGCAGTTTATCCTTTAGTTCACCCTCAAGTCTCTGCAGTTCCTTGGAGGCCTCCATCCTGGCAGCGGCCCCCTGGGCCTGAATCTGCTTGACGGAGTCGATGGTCTCGATCAGGTTAGCATTGGTCTGATGTAATGTTTCGATATCGATGATTGCCCGCTCGCTCTCCCTGGCCACCTCAACGGTGCCCTCCTTGAGCAGCTCGCTGTTGTGCTTCAGCAGCTGATTGGTCATATCGGTCACGGCCTTCTGGGCCTCAACTGCCTTATTTACATTGGCCACACCCAGTCCGATTACAATCTGGCTCTTCCAGAGAGGAATGGTGTTCAGAATCGAGGATTGAATCCGCTCAATAAGCTGACTGTCGTTGTTCTGAATCATACGGATCTGGGGACCCATTTGCAGTGAAACCAATCTGGTGAGAGACAGGTCGTGGACCTTCTTTTCAAACCTGTTGATCCTGGTTTCCAGGTCGCTGGCGTATTGAGCGTCGTCCTGGAGCCCCGACTCCTGAGCCTTGGCCTGGGCGGCAGGGAGTTCGTTCTCCCTGAGTTCCTTAATCTTGTCGTTGCCGGCGGCAATATACACTGTCAGGTTATGGAAGTAGTCCAGATTCTGCTGATACATGCCATCAAATGTGACCACATCCTGCATAAGCTGCTCCTTCTGCTCATTCAGGGCGGCAACTATGTTGTCCACATTGGTCTCAACGGTGTTGTACTTGGCTGCGGTTTTCTCTACGCCTTTGCGGAAGCGGGAAAAGAAGGACTTCTTGCCTGCGGTCTTGTCAATTTCCTTTATCTCCACAACCAGTGATGACAGCAGCTCTCCTATAGCCTCGGAGTCCTTGGTCTTTACCTTGTCCAGCATGTCATCGGAGAACTTGGAAATCTGACTCTGGGCATCAGCTCCGTAGGTCAGCACGTCCTCGATATTTTCCACGTTGATGGTCTCGGCAATAGCCTTGACCCGATCCTTATCCTCCTGTGTGAAGTTTGCGGTGATATCAATATTTTCCTGGGGTTCAACGTTTGTTACTTCGCTCTTTGTTACTTCGCTCATGGGGTACCTCCGTTGCTATGAAGCCTGAATAAATCTAGTTTTCCTCTTCCTTCAAAACCTTTTCCAAAACCTTAAGTTCCTTGGCTGCTTCCAGTTTATCTGAATCTATAATGGATTGTAAGTGGGATTTGAATGCTCTGTCAACATCTTCCAACAATATGTGGACATCATTCATATAATTCAAGGCGTCGTCGGTGCGGACCTTGTTCCGCTCCAGCTCCTCGTATTTTATCATCATCTTGTCCACAGTTGGAATATAGTAGTCCAAAAAGCTCTCGGTTTTAAATGCGCGCTGGGGCTTTTTGTTAATTTCTGTAATAATCCTGTCACAGGTGGATGAAATGGATTTCAGTCGGTTGCGGAGCACATTGTTGGTGGTCTTTACGGCGTGCTCGTTCAGCTGGCGTATGCCGGACCTGCCGCTGCGGGAGATGCGCTTGACCTCCTCGCCTACCATAAATACTGCCCTCTTCTTGGCGCCGTTGCCAAAGGCACCCAATCCCAAAATCAAGGACGCCCCCAGCAAAATACCTCCCAGCCAGTTTCCCAGCCACAGTCCTCCGGCGCAGGCAGCTCCTGCCGCCAGCAATCCGGCCAATATGCCTTTAAAATAATACCTGTTCATGGACTATACCTCCAGCCATAGGCCGAAAATCATGTTCGCTGCGGTTATTGTGCTGTGGTCTGCAAATACTCCAATACACCTGAGTAAATAGCCTGAGCCTCTTTCTCGACGTAGCTGTCGCTGATGAGGTTGTTCAGCTCGGCGCTGTTTGTCATGAAACCACACTCAATCAGAATGGCCGGCATCTCGGTTTCTCTGGTTACGCACCAGTTGTCAGCAACTACGCCCAGGCTCTTAGCACCTGTGGCGGCCACAAACTTGTTGTGAATGCAGTTTGCCAAAGTCTGTCCCTTGGCATATGCCTCCGTAGGCTTCATGTCCCTGACCGTTCCGTCGGTATCGTTGCCAAGGACCTTCTGGTAGTAGGTTGTTACACCGTTGAGGCTCAGATTGGCTGTATTTACATTCTGGTGAATGCTGACAAACAGATCTGCCTTCACCGCATTGGCCAGGTATGCTGTCTCAAACAGTCCGGGATAAATCTCGGAATCTCTGGTGGTATATACCTGATAGCCCTCCTGCCTCAGCAGCTCTGTAACTCTGTCAGCAATTGCCAGATTGAGCACTGCCTCTCTGACCAATACGCTGCTTCCCTCAGGGGTATAGCATGCGCCCCAGTCGATGCCGCCGTGCCCCGCATCTACGAACACAGTATTTATATTGTCCTGAGGCTTCTCATATGCAGAAATAATTGTCTGTTTGTATGTTCCATGGGCAGCAATCACGTATACCATGGGCTTTTTGGAAACCAGAGTTATTGTCTTGTCTGTGCCGGAACCGGCAGTTACAGTGGCTGTCCAGTACCATTGGTCATCGATTATGTACTGACCGGGTGTCAGCAGGTTGTTGGGGTCCTTGAAGGTGATGGTATAGGTCAATCCGTCAGGACTGTAGGACTCGGTGTAATTCTTGGATGTTACCTTAAATCCCTTGGTCTGATTCTCAATAGTTACCAGATTCCACTGGGCGCTGGGAGTGTCGCAGGTGCCAAACAGAGTGAAAATCTTCCGGTTGTTAATATTGGAATAGGTGAAAATAGAGGTGAGCTCCATATGGTAATATGCGCCCTGATCCTCCACCGGCTTATAGCTGATGTCGCCTGAGGCCCAGGACTTGTCCATATAGTACTGACTGCCGTTGTACATGATGTTGTAGCCCGATGAATCCTCGCTGACCAGGTTAAAGTTGGACCCATTCACCAGACGGTCCAGATCCGCATCCTGCCAGCTGACGCTGCCGTTTACAACCTTGCGGATAAATACCTGGGAATCCGGCTTGCCCTCCACTGCATACAGAGTGCCCTGCTTCTTGCCATGCTGGGCGTCGGGCCTATAGGAGGGAGCTGCAGGTGTAGGTGTTGCTGTATTGTCGGGAATTTCAGGTGTGTTATCGGCACTTGGAATAGGCGTGGGGGTGACATAGGTATATATAGGTGTGGGAGTTGGTTTGTTCTCCGGAGAGCCCTCTCCATCTGTAAATATGAGAATCCCCAACAGTAGAGTAATTGCTATTGCCAAACCCATAATGGCAATGCTCATTTGATTTGTCATCTGAAATTTTTGTTTCTTAGCCATAATCTATTCCTTAATAAATGATGTTCCGTGGCCAGGCAAAACCCGAGTGCCACGAGGTATTTCCCTTTCAAGTCTGCGGAGGGATTCAGCCATATGGCCAGGATTGCCTCCTGGAAAATCCGTCCTGCCCCAGGTACCCTCAAACAGGGTATCACCTGAAATCAGGCAGCTCAACTCTCCATCCTGCCAATAGGCACAAATGCTGCCCGGTGTATGTCCCGGAGTATGGAGAACAGTTAGTTCCAGATTGTCACAGGCCACCTTGTCTCCATCGGACAGCAGCACATCTGCGGCCACAGCATTCACCTTGCATCCGGCCATACGGGACAGATTAAGATTCTCATCCCTCAATCCCGGCTCATCCAGGCTGTGAATGTACACCTTTGCACCTGTCTTCTCCACAATTCTTGCTGCGGCGGATATGTGGTCAAAATGTGCATGTGTCAGCAGTATGCCGGAGATAGAGATGTTGTTGGCCCGGATTAAGTCCAGTATTTTCCCGGGATTGCCGCCGGGATCTACCACCAGGGCCGATTCACTGCCCAGAATATAGCAATTGGACTGCAATGGTCCTACAGCAAGGGAAAGAATATTCACAATCAGTCGTCCTGCAGCGCCAAGGCCTCTACCACCGATTCCTTGATGGCAACAGCAACATTGTATTGGAAATCCTCCTTAATGAGCTGGAAGAAATCCTCATCGCAGGAGATATATCCTATCTGTGCCATGGCTGATGGAATGGATGTATATCTGTAGGGAGCAATGCCCATAGGAACAATTCCATTGTCCTTGGTCTTGGCTCCCTCAGTTATCTTCTGCTGCAATATCTGGGCCAGAGTCTTGCCGTTCAATGCATTGTTGGAAGAGTCCTCATTGGAATCGTATACCACGGTGGTTCCGCTCAGAGTATTGTCTGTCTGGCTGTTCACATGGGTAATGCATACATATAGATCTGCATCTACTGCATCTGCCAGATATATCCGCTCCCAGATGCCCACATATTCGTCCTTGTCCCTGGACAGATAGACCTGACAATCCTCGTCAGCCAGCAGCTTGTTGGTGCGGAGGCTGATGTTCAGATTCAGCTGGCAGATAGCAATATTGCTGCGCCAGCCTCCAAGGTCATTGACTCCGCCATAATATGGGTCGATGAATACTACCTGCTTGTCCGGATCCGGTCTCTCGTATGCGGAAATAACTGTCTGAGCCTCTGAATTCCTGGCTACAGTGACAAACACCATGGGTACACGGCATTTGAAAACCACCAGCTTGGCAGTAGCAGAATCCGGTGCTGCCTTGATAATCACATGCTCAAACCAATTGTCGTTAATGGCATAGTCGCCGGGAGTAAGCATTCCCTTGGGGTCCTCAAAGGACATGCCATAACAGTATCCACCGTTGAAATACTCCTCCTCATAGTTCACCGACAAAACCTGAGTATAATCATCACACTCCACCAGGTTAAAGGAACCATTGACACCGCACTCTCCGTTTAAAGTGAACATCTTGCGGATGCTGTTGTTGCGGTACACCATGGGCCCGGTTATTCCCTTGTCGGCAAACTCCAGACCTGTGGATGCCTCCAGTCCTGCCAGATAGTCACTCTCCGGCTGCTTGTATTCATCAAACAGTCCTGTATCGGTACCCTCCCAGGGCTCGGGAGTAACCTGAGGTGTAGCTGTGGCGTCCTCCGTCATGGGGTCGTCGGTAATGCCAAAGGTTATGTCCTGGGTGATGCCTGTGGTAGGAGTGGGGGTAGGTGTGAAATCTGCAGTAGTGTCCTGATTGGGCTCTGTCGGAAGGACAATCAGCAATATCATGCCCACAATCATCAAAACAAGGACAATTGCCAGAACAACTGCCACCATCGGTAAACTAATATTGCCTATCTTGATCTTCTTACTCCACATAAACCCTCTCGAACTCATCGTTCTACAAAAAAGCGTCCATCACAAACCACACAACTCTACCATAACGCCGGGAGAATGTCCACAAATCTCACTTGGTAATATGTACATCCAGCTGGCCGTAGGGGATAGAAATGTCGTTGGCGTCGAAGGTCTTCTTCACGCCCTCTGTCAGGTCGAACAATGTGTCCCAATAGTCCTCAGCCTTGACCCATACACGGATAGTGTAATTGAGGGAGCTGGCTCCCATCTCTGTCATACGGACAAAGGGCGCAGGGTCCTGGAGCACCTTGGAATGAGAGGACACGAACTCCTTCAGCAATGTCAATGTCTTGTCAATATCGTCGTTGTAGGATGTGGAAACCACCATATCAACCCGGCGCAGAGGCTCTCTGGAATAGTTGACAACAGTGTCAGAAGTCAGCTTGCTGTTGGGGATAATCACTCTGCGATTATCCAGGGTGGTCAGAACAGTGTGGAACAGCGAAATCTCTGTGACAGTGCCGCTGTCCGTATGGTTATCGATAAACTCGCCTACACCGAAGGGTTTGAATATCAAAATCATAATGCCGCTGGCAACGTTTGACAGTCCTCCCTGGAGAGCCAGGCCCAGGGCAACGCCGAAGGTGCCCAGCAGGGTAATGAACGATGTCATGGGAATGCCGATAATTGCGGCAACTGTAATAAAGAGAATGACCTTGAGTGCCAGCTTGGTCGCGCTCTTGGCAAAGCTCTGTACTGACGGGTTCAGCTTGTTGAAGCCCTTGGACTTTGCAAAAACCTTGGGCAGCAACTTAATCAGCTTAAGGCCCACGATCAGGATAACCAGGGCTGCCAGTATCTTGGTACCATATTGAATCATTGCAGATCCAAGTGTTGTAAGTAAAGATTTTAACATTTCTTCCATAACGCACCTCTATAAATAATTATTTAATATAATCTCTTAAAACAAATATCTGCCAAACCACAGGTCTGACATCCCGGGGACCTGGCGGTGCATACTGCCCTGCCGTGATCTACCAGTCTGTGGCATAGGCCTGAGCCGTCCTCTCCCTGCAGCAGCTCCCTCACGTCCATCTCAATCCTGTCCGGGGAGGTATTGTCCGTAATGCCCATCCTGTACAGCAATCGCTTGGCATGGGTATCGATAACCACAGCAGGTTTGCCGTAGCAGTCGCCTACTACCAGGTTGGCTATCTTGCGTCCCACTCCCGGCAGCTGCACCAATTCATCTATAGAATCGGGAACGCGGCCGCCATACTTGTCCACAAGTACTCTGGCTGAGAAGACCAGACTGTGGGGCTTGCGATTGGACATGCCGCAGGTCTTAACATAGGGCAGCACCTGCTCCACAGTGGCTCCGGCCATGGCGAAAACGTCCGGATAGGCATCAAAAAGTGCCGGCGTAACCTGATTGACACGCTTGTCCGTACACTGGGTAGCCAATATGGCTCCCACCAGCAGCCTCCATGGATCCTGTCTGTTGTCCAGGGAACACTCCGAGTCTGGATATAGCTCCAGAAGTCTACTGTATATCTCGCTGAATCTCTGACCCTGAGTCATGCAGAACCTCCTGCCAAACATGTAAAATTATACACTCATTGCGTTGACTCGGCAACAGACCAAACGTATACTTGTTGCATGGGAATGAATCTTATTGCCGGCCGCTGCGGCACAGGCAAAACGCACATGTGCATAGAGCAAATACGCCAGCTCACCGAGGCAGGTTCCGCCTCGGGCAGAGTCATTTTCATCGTGCCCGAACAGTTTTCTCTCACCGCTGAGGTTCTCCTTGCAGAGAGCATTCATCGCTGCGGTGGCTTTATGGGCACTGAGGTTTTATCCTTCACGCGACTTGCCCATGACTGTCTGGACGAACAGGGCACAGCCGGGGGCAAGCCTCTGTCCACTGTATCCAAGATTATCACACTATCCGACATATTGGCAGATTTGCGGGATTCCGGGGATCTGTCCTACTACCTGCGCCAATCGGACCGCTCCGGATTTGCGTCCAAGCTGCTGTCCTTTGTCACAGAGGCTAAGAGATATGGCATAACGCCTCAGGATCTGGCGGATTTCTCCAAAAATGCGGAAAATGCCTCACTGCAGATCAAATTCTCAGAGCTGGCCCGGATATTGGAGCATTACAACCAGCGCATTCATTCCCTGGGCAAGGACGGAGATGAGGATCTGGCCCTGTTGGCCCAGGCCATCCCGGACTGCACCTCCCTGAGGGATGCCCAGATATGGATTGACAGCTTTACCGACTTTTCACCTGCCCACATGGACATTATCCGGGAGCTGGCTCTGGTGTGCCGTCAGGTCACATTGACCATTCCCATGGATCCCACCGATCCGGGCAATGACCTGTTCCGCAAGGGTAACTCCACCTGGATGGCGGTTATGGAGATGTGCCGCAGATACCGCATCCCTTGCAGTCTTACCCAATTGAACCGGAACCACCGTCACGAACCCGGCAGCCAATTGGGCTGGATTGAGAAATACTACAATGACCTGGCTCCCCTGCCCTATGCAGGTGAGGGGCAAAAGGTTGCATTGCTGTCCTGCACCGACCCATTTGTGGAATGTACCGCGGTAGCAGAGCGAATTCTGCGGGAGGTTAAGGACGGACAGATCCACTATGGACAAATTGCAGTGGCTGCAGGCAGCATAGATGACTACTCCGGCATTATTCAGCCCATATTCGAGGAATACGGCATTCCCTATTTCTTTGACACCAGCGACAATATCTCCACCTCTCCCCTGCCTATTTGCATTGTCTCCGGCCTACATGCGGTTGTAAATGGAGGGGACATTTCCGACAGCCTGTTTACCATGCTGCGCACCGGCCTTACGGATTTGGAGGACGGGGATATAGATATTCTGGAGAATTACGCCATAGAGAGGGGCATCAGATACCTGAGTCAATGGCTGAATCTTGACCCCGGATCAGACGCAGATCTGCCCGGCGCAGTGCCATACCTGCAGGAGCTGCTGTCCTATCTGTCCACCGGTTTCTCTATGCCCATGACTGCCGGTACTTTTGCCATGGCAGTTGCCGGCTTCATGGAGAAATATCTGCTGCACAATTGCAGCGACGCCCTGGATACCATGCTGGCTGATGGCGGCTCTCCCGACACACTCAAGAGGGCGGACCAGTTCCGCCAGATTTGGTCTAAGGTATTGGCTGTTCTGGACTCTCTGCGCACTTGCACCGGAGACAGGGCCTACTCCCCCAGGCAGCTGGTATCCCTGCTGTCAGCCGGTCTGGAGGCCTGCCAGGTTGGCGCTATTCCCAACGGCAGCGACCTGGTTATCATCAGCCACATTAACCGCATCCGTTCCCGCAGTCTGCCTTCGGTATACATTATTGGGGCCCAGGAGGGCAAGTTTCCTCCGGTTCCCTCTCCTGACGGAATCGTTCCGGACTACGAGCGGCTGCTGTTGAGGCAGAGGGGCATTGTACTTGCTCCCACCACAGCAGAGACAATTTACGATAAGAATTACGAAACCTACGCTGCCTTGACACTGTCCACAGACAGACTGACAATCAGCTACAGCTGCAGCGATCCCCAGGGCACAAAGCTAAACCCCTCCTCCCTGATTATCCGCATATCCCAGGGTCTTGGACTGGAGGTTCAGCCCGGCACGCCGGCTATTTCAGGGGGCACCGCCTTTGGCAGATTTATCAACGCACTCAGTTCCAACAGCACCATATTGGCACAGATTATGAGGCATTACCCCCGAATACCCTATGGTGCTCCTGACCCAATTCCCCAGGATGGCATATATGCCTCTCTCTGGAACAGGTTTATACGTCATCCCGAGGCAGCCAAGGTGTGCACTTCCCTGATTGCACAGTACCTGCGGAGGCAGAACAGCTTTGCACTGCACAGCGGCGTGAACCCCATGTCCCTTATGGGTGATGTGGTTTCTGTAACTGCTTTGGAGGATTATGCCCAATGTCCATACAAGTGTTTTATTTCCAGAGTTCTCAAGGTCAATGATCCCAAGGCCTGCACCTTGAACGGAACCGATCTGGGTTCCCTGGTTCACGAGATGCTGTGCACCTGCGGCCGCAAACTGTCCCAGAGCAACGGCTGGGACTCTATTGATTCCATAGAGGCTGCCAGAGCATATGTGGCTCCTCTGGTCAGAGAGCGGCTGTCCGGGCCCAGATTCAGCCCATACGCCAATACCTACAGTCTTTTCCATGGGGAACACTATGTATCTACTGCTGTAGCCTCTGCCCTGTTCGTCTGTTCTGCCGAGATTAGAGAGAAGGGATATTCCCCTGTGGCATTTGAATTGATGTTTGGCAGTTCCTCAGGAATCAGGCCTATTCTGGTACCTCATTCATCAGGGGACATATATCTTGCCGGGAAGATTGACCGGGTAGACACCATATCCACTGCAGATGGAGAGTGTGTTCGGGTTATTGACTACAAAACCGCTGATACCAAGCTAAGGGCCCGGGATATATACTATGGCACTTCCCTGCAGCTGCCCCTGTACCTGAAGGGGTATCAGGAATACAGGAATTCCCTGAATGCGCCGGTTGTGCCCTATTCCATGGGGTATATGGTTCTGGCTGAAGTGGAAACCGACCAGTCCCTGTACATGGCAGACAGTAATACGTCTCTGGATAATCTTTGCGGGATGCTGTCCCCATCCACTTTCACTCACGGAGACAAGGCAGGCACCAAGGACAGGCCCATTACAGTGGACTTTCCTCAGATTATTGCCTACTCCACCGCATTGGCCGGTGACTTTGGCGCTGCCATTGGACAGGGTCTGTTCCCTGTAATGCCTTTGGAGAAGGATTCGTGTAAATATTGCAAGTATGCAGGTCTATGTGCCAAGGAGGTTGCCGGCTGTAATTACAGAAGCAGCAATAGCCTTCCTGTGGAGGACATGGAGAGAATTATCAACGGCGTAGGAGAGGAGGATGAGCATGTCTGAGTTTTCCTGGAATGAACAGCAGAAGCAGGCCATAGAGGTCCGGGGCGCAGATGTTCTGGTGTCTGCTGCCGCCGGCTCCGGCAAGACCACAGTTCTGACCGAGAGACTGCTCAGGTGTATTTCCGCAGGCACCGACGTGAGCCGCCTGTTGGTAGTTACATTTACCGAGGCAGCCGCAGAACATATGCGATCCAGCATTGCCAAGGCCCTGGGAAACAAGATTACAGATCCGGCCACAGACCCCGGCCAGGCTGCAGTCCTCAAGGCTCAGCTGACCAAGCTGCCCTCCGCCAATATCAAGACATTGCACTCATTCTGCCTGGATATAACCAGAGAGTACTTTGCTTACGTGGATTATGACCTGGGCAGCCGGGTTATGGATGAAAACGAGGCCTCCCTGATGCGGGGCAAAATGATGTCGGAGCTGCTGGACAGAGAAGCTCAGGGACAAAACAGCCACATTATGGCCCAATTGCTGCCCATTTTGTCTAAGGGCAAGACACAGGACTCTCTGGCCTCCGCCATTTATGATCTCTATGACCTGATCTGGGAACAGCCCTTCCCCGAGCTGTGGATGGAGCAAAAGCTGTCCTGTTATACCCCGGAGGCCATTGACAGACTGTGGCTGCCTCTGATTAAGGAGCAGATAAACAGGGAGCTGCCCGGGCTGCTGGATGATGCCATAGGAGCTCTGGAAATATGGATAGATGAACTGAATCTGGAGATAGATAACATTCGCAATGGCACCTCCCATACATCCAGTCGGAGAGTGGCCAGTCAGGAAGCTTATCTTGAAAAGGCCAATGCCTCCATGGACTATGTGGAGGACCTGCAAGCCCGGCTGCGTCAGGCTATGGATTCCACAGACTGGGACTCCGTGTCATCTGTGCTGTCCCGGCTGGACAGCGACAAAATATGCAAGGTCTCCTGGCAGAAGGCGCAGGGCGAGTTGGCCGCAGCTAAGTCCACCCTTGCCGGATGCATCAAGAAACTGAAGAATTTTGCCAAAGACATGCCCATCATCAGCCGACAGCAGCTGGAGCAGGCATTGGCAGAGCAGTATCCCCAGGTGGAATACCTGTTCTATCTGGTGACCCAATTCGCCCAGGATTACAGACAGGCTAAGAAAAATGCCTCAGCCATAGATTTTGGAGACATGCAGCGCGGAGCCATGGAGTTGCTGTGGGAGCTGGACAGAGAAAATGGCGTGGCTCGCATAACACAGGTGGCCCGAGAATTGCGAGACCGCTTTGAACAGGTTATGGAGGACGAATACCAGGACAGCAACAACCTGCAGGAATGGATTCTCCGGGCAGTATCCGATGGTCCTGAGCAGGTACCCTTCCATAGAGAACTCAGCCCAGATATGACAGGTCCCGGTCCCCACATGTTCATGGTAGGGGACATCAAGCAGAGCATATACGGTTTCCGAAATGCGGAACCCTCCCTGTTTATATCCAAATACGCTGCCTTTTCATCTGATGGCAATCCGGGCTACCGGGTGGACCTGCAGGGGAATTACCGCAGCAATCCCCGGGTACTGGACGCAGTTAACAAGGTATTTGAGCGCCACATGACCATGAATCTGGGCGGAACAGACTACAACGACCAGGCCAAGCTTCTGCCGGGCCTGGGGGAAGTTGAACCAGCCCCAGGTGCATATGAATATCCTGTTGACTGTTATCTCAAGGGGGATGAATCCTCTGAGGCAGAAGTTATAGCTGAGATTATCCGGGACGCTGTGGAGAACCGCCGGTTTTACGATTACAAAGCCAAATCCTGGCGGAATTATACATATTCGGATATTGCCATTCTCATGAGAGCCACCAAAGATGCAGGTCCCGCTGTCAAGGAGGTGCTGGAGTCTGCAGGCATCCCTGCCAACATATGCGAGACTGCCTCCTACCTGGGTACATATGAGATCAGAACCGCTATTTCCGCATTGCGCATCACCGACAACCCATTGAAGGACACAGACCTGCTGGCCGTGGCCTTTTCTCCCATGTTCGACATGCCCGGAGACATTCCGGCTATACTCAAGGTCCTGTATCCTGAGGCAGATTACTACTTCCAGAGGATGGAAGCATTGGCTCAGGCAAGATTGGAGGATCTGAATACCGGAACATTGGCTCCCCAGGTTGTGGCCGATGCCCGGGAGCGCTGCCGCAGCTTTGTCAATACTGTCAATTCCTGGAGAATGCTGGCCAAACAGCTGCCGCCTGAGCGCCTGATCTGGCATATTGTTACCTCTACAGGTTTCTACCATATAGTGCAGACCATGTCCGGAGGCAATGTGAGGGCCGCCAACCTGCGGCTGCTGTTCTCCTATGCAGTGAAATACGGAAACAGTTCCCTTAAGGGCATTACCAACTTTGTCCGATTTCTGGAGCGGGTTGTGGAGAGAGGTTCGGACCTGCCCTCCACCCAGCAGCTCACCGACAATACGGTTACTATCCTTACCATTCACAAGAGCAAGGGGCTGGAGTTCCCTCTGGTTATATTGACCAGGACAGCCTCCAACTTTAACACCTCTGACTCCACAGGTCCTCTTGTAATGAGCAGCCAATTGGGGATTGGTCTCAAGCGATTCGATCCCACCATGCATTGCAGATTCTCATCCCTTCCTCATACACTTATTGCCCGCAACTGCCGGGCGGAGAATCTCTCCGAGGAGCTGCGTCTGCTGTACGTTGCCATGACCCGTGCCCAGGATCACCTGGCTCTGGTGTGCTCTAAAAGGCCTGAAAAGGCTCTGGATCCCAAGGGGTTCAAGGATTCAGAGGATGCCAGCAGCTATTCCGACTGGCTGATTCCGGCAGCCGTGTCCAATTCCCACCTATTCAACATTGTGGATAGCACAGGTTTTCAGGGAGAGGCGGACCCGGAACTGCTGCTTTGCGCTGTCCCACAGACTGAAATCGGTGACATTACACCGGAGGCCCAGCAGGAGATATTGCTGCCGGAACAGATTGAATACTCCTACGGCTACACCCCCTCCAAAGTATCTGTTACCCGAATCGAGCGCATGTTTGACGCAGAAGACAGCCACAGACCCATGTTCACCGAGTTGGGCGAAATTTCTGAGGACGAAAAAGAGCCAACCCCTGAAACCGGAAATGCAGTTCAGGAATTGGCATCTGCGCTTAGCGACTTTATTGAGGGCCTGGGAGAGGAGCGAATCAGCGCCACCTCCAGAGGCACCATTAACCATCTGTTCATGGAGAAGCTGGACTTTGGTCAGGCCTCCACTATGGAACAACTGGAGGCACAGTTGCAGCGGCTTATCCTGTCCGGAGTATTCAGCCAGGCTCAGGCCCACACCATTAACCTGGCAGGTGTAATGTATGCTGCCAATCTGCCGGAGCTTAAGGCGCTGCTAGCCAATTGCAAGCTCCATCGGGAGTCCTCATTCAACATGTTGGTGGACTACAACCGGCTCATGGAAACCTCGGACCTGACCACATTAGGCACCTACTCAGCCGGTGAGGCAACCACCCTGATGCAGGGCATTATTGACCTGTGGATAGAGTCCGCTCCCGGAGAGGCCGTACTGGTGGACTACAAAACCGGGCGCTGCACTGCAGAGAACCTGACTCTATACAGGAGACAGCTGGATATATACGCCCTGGCTCTCCACCGGCTCACCGGCAGAACTGTTACTCACAAGTACGTGGTCTTCCTGGACGAGGAGCGGGTCTGCTCCCTGTAGTTCTCAGGATTCTGCTTCCTTGCCCTTAACTTTGAGGTCCTTGGGCATTATTCTGTTCAGAGTCTTGCGCACCACAGGCAGGCAGAGGATCAGGATACAGATTGCCACATCCGGGATAATGTATGACATGTTGTATACCAGTGAATAGGGCCATACGTTCCACCCCTCCCAACAGTACTCCGCAAAGAACACTGCTCCGCTGATGGTGGATGCTGCCAACCTGTTCAGTCCTGCCAATAGAATGCCTGCAAACAGCGGTCCCTCCTTGAGGCCGCCATCCCTCAGGCCCAAAGAGCTGTGAGCGCCGAAAAATCCTACCAGTCCATATCCTGCAAATGCCCATATGTAATCGCAGAAGAACTGGGGCCAGCTAAGGAAATATGGGCTCTGCACAAATTGAAGCAGGCCGAACACAATCCCGGAAAGGATGCCGTAAACCGGGCCGAACCAATAGGAGAACATGGCAATGGGCAGCATTGAACCCAATGTAATGGTTCCCTCGTTTGGCATCTTAAAGCAGATAAAATAGGACAGCACAAATGACAGCGCTATACAGATGGCTCCATAGGTGAGTCTGCGAATGTTGTTCTTGGTCTTGGTCATAAAACTCTCTTTCCGCCAAGGGTCCCTGATCCCACAAATACAGAGTCCTCTCCGGCAAGATAATGAAAAAATCCGCACACAACGACAGTTGCGCACGGATAGTTATCAAAGGTTTGCTTCCCTACGCGAGGATTGTCTCTACAGGTTCAAAGGGTCTATCTCAGCACCTTAGCGGTGCGCCCCCAGCATTTATTAAATTACGCTTGAATGATAGACGCTGCAGGTGAATCTGTCAATAGCGAAGCAGAGCTTCGGGGGTGAAAAGTCCTGAAGTGAAAAGTGGTGTTCATGTTCCTTTGGTCGATAATAAAAGTGCTATACTCCACAAAAGAATCATCCCTGGAGAGGCAAAGCGTTCCGGAGATTTGTAAAGACACATGAACAGACCGCTGTTTTCCTCCCTCTTCGACATTATAATAGTGGCATATTCATCAAGTGCTTTCGCGCTCCTTTGTCGCAGCTGCGACGATACTAATCCTCAATACTCGTGACTTCCTCATATTGGGACAAGTCGACTTCCGGAGCCTCCTTAACCCTGTTGACTGACCTATAAAATATTCTGTACAAGGCATCGACAGTAACATCGCTTTCGTCTTCCCTGTTTGAGCCTATCGCTAAATGTACTGCAACCGGATAGCCTCCTTCCGTCAATGTGATTGCATACACAATCTCCAGATGTCCCATAGTGTCCTCATCATAAGTTGCGCTCTCTCCCAGCAGCTCCTCAAAAACCTTCTGACAGACCTCAGGAGAGTATCCCTCAAAATACACCTTCCAATTTCCATCTCCATTAATGATTGATGAAACTTTGGAACACTTTTCTCTGGTTGGCCTGAGAATCTCCATTAATCTGGAATTCGGAGCTTCCAAGATATACTGTTCTGCAGAAACCGGTGCCTTTATAGATGTCGTATCCGACTTAATAAACTTATATCCATTGGCATATCCACTCTCTTGAAACGCTGCCATATCGTCACCGACAAATGACTTGGTAGAAATATGCTCCACAAAATCGTTTGTATTACGATTAATTGTAACAATCTCGGACTCCGTGCTCTTTCTTACGGTTTCATCATCAGTGATTCTGGTCTGCAATGAGCGAAAGCACTTATAGGAGCTAATCTCAAGGTTGGACCACCTGTCGTACAGGAGAAAAGCCCTGTCTGCTGGATCCATAGAAATCAGGGGATCTGGTGTGGCAGTAGGCCCTGCTGTTGGATGGACATTCTCGGTCACGGCAGAATTACATGCTGCCAGCACCAAAAATGACAATACGGCCGCCAGTGCAATCAATAATAGTCTATTTATCTTCATGATGCTCGCCCTCTCTAATAGTGAAGTTCAAGAAAACCCCATATATCCAATCTACATTCATCACAATACAAATTGAATATCTCTTCATCACTCAAATCTGATCCAACATTCGATCCTTCGTATGTTGCCATAATACATTTTGGTTTTTCTAGAAGATTGAGATCGCACTTATAGCATTGGTTGAATGGGTTACTGCACAATTCATCGTCATTGTTAGGATCATCATCCGCTTCGTTATAACAGTACTGATCTGGAGCTCTCTCTACAAACCTCTTAGATTCAAATTCTTCCTTATCTATGTAATTTAACACCTTACTACTACTTACTGTAGCCAGTTTCTCCTGTTTTAGCTTAGCTGTAGAGATAGCACTACTCTCTACCCGATCTATAGCGATTACCTGTAATGGCATACCACTAACAAATAAACAACAAGCTAAAAAAACACAGCAATAATTGAAATTTGTCTTCCTTTCATGTTGTCCTCCTTTAATTTATCTCACTAAAAACCACAAAGAGCGCCCTGCCTCCACAATAGAGGGCATGCGCTCCTTAAACTTTTCCATATTTCACCGGATTGTACAAGAGGCCTGCCCATACAAGAATTAGGTCTCGTGATTCAGTGTTTCACTATTTCATATTTAACATAGTCCAGGCTAAAGTGTCAACGTCCCGCCGTCCAGGCACCCGTCATTACTCACTCATTTGCATTGCGAATCTTGCCTCTCAGCCAGGCACCCCAGGGTGACAGCTGATCCGACGTCCAGCCTCCGGTGAGGGACGGTCTGTCCACATTGCCATTGTTTTTGAGGAAGGCGCAGGTCTCTCTCTTGTCGCTGAGGCTCCAGGCAACCCAGGAGATTTTGTGCTCCTTCATCCAGCGGATGAACTTGTTGCCGTTGGACTTGCCAAGTTCGCCGTTTCCGTCAGAGTCCATTGCGCCCCACTCGGATACAAAGATGCACAGTCCCTGGTCCATGGCCCTCTCCAGCAGCTCTGTCTTCCCTAGACCTTCGTTGGTGTACAGGTGGTATGTATAGCATATGTTATGGCTGTAATCCTCTCCAAGAGGTGAATTCAGCACTTCCTCCGGAAATGATGACCATTGGGGATTTCCTACAATAATGATATTGTCCGGGTCGATAGCCCGAATAGTGGAGATGAGTCGCTCCGCATAGGGCTTGCAGTGATCCGGCCAGTTCACATTTCTGCCGTTGGGCTCGTTCATAATCTCATAGATAACATTGGGATGCTGACCATACTTGGTGGCCATCTCGGTGAAGAAGTCCACAGCCGCATCCACGTTGTCCATAGGGTTGTTGTCCTGGAGAATGTGCCAGTCGATGATAACGTACAGTCCCAGCTCAAGGCAGGCATCTACTGCCTCGATCAGCTTTTCCTTAACGGATGGGTCCGTCAGGTATCCATTTTCCCCGGTATACATGGAGGCCCTGAAGATGTTGATGTTCCAATCGTCTCTGAACCACTGTATGGTGTCCTTGTTGACGAACTCCCCAAACCAATGGAGTCCGTGGGAACTGACCCCGTGAAGCACAACGGGATTGCCCTTGCTGTCCATGAGCTGAGAGCCCTCTATCCTGAGCTGTCCATATCTCTCCACAGGAGTGGATGTGTTGTTGAGGCAGTCCAGAGGTTCCGGTGTGCATAGCCACTTGGCGTCATCCATGGTGGAATCCGGGTTCGGCGTAGGTGTGGCGCCGGTGTCAGATGTCAGGTCCCCAGTCAATTCTGTAGTGTTGTCTCCGGTGTTATCCGGACTGCATGCTGTAATAATCATAATCGTAGCAATCGCCAATGCGAGAATCAGCCAAAGTCTGTGTTTCATGTTTTCCTCAAATCTGTATCTAAGAGAATGATAGGTATCGGCCTATAATTCTGTGAAGGGGGAACCGTATATACTGGCCAATTACTCCTTGTTCAGGGTTTGGTCAATAAAGAATCTGGGGCGGGCCTTGGTCTCCATGTACATGCGGCCCACATATTCGCCCACTACGCCCAGTGCCACCAACACCATGCCTGCCAGGAACCATAGGGAGAACAGGCACAGGAGAACTGCAGAAAAGCCGTTGATTATAGCGTCCACCAGCATCCATACAAAGAAAATGGCCGAAACCAACATTGCTCCCACTCCAGTCGCTGTAATCAGGCGGATAGGCTTGATGCTAAAGGATGTGATCCCGTCTATGGCCAGGTTGAGCATCTTCTTCAAGGGATACTTGGATGTGCCTGCAAACCTTTCGTGACGTTCATATTGAACTGTAGAGGACTTGAACCCGATCAAAGGTACGATTCCCCTCAGGAACAGGTTGACCTCCTTGTATTCCATAAGGGCTTCAACAGCCCGCTTGCTCATGAGCCTGTAGTCGGCGTGGTTGTATACAATCTCGATGCCAAAGGCCGCCAGGATTTTGTAGAAGCCCTGGGCGGTGCCACGCTTAAAAGCGGTATCTGTGGTACGGGCACTGCGCACGCCATACACCACATCGCTGCCCTGTTTGTATTGCTCCACAAACTTGTCCACAGCCTCAATATCGTCCTGCAGATCCGCATCCATGGAAATGGTAATGTCTGCAAACTTAACTGCGTAGCTGAGTCCGGCCAGAACCGCGTTTTGGTGCCCCTTGTTCCTGGACAGCTTTAGTCCGGAATAGTGGGGATCCTGTTGGTGCAAATCTGAAATAATCTGCCAGGTGGTGTCCTTGGAGCCATCGTCCACAAAGAGTATCCGGCTGTTGCCCGAGACCTGCCCCGCCTGAATCAGGGATTGCAATTTGGCCAGCAGTCTCTTGGATGTCTCCGGCAGGACCTCCTGTTCGTTATAGCAGGGTATTACAAAATACAAAATGTCCATTATTCCTCCTATCGATTACACCAACAGTTTAATTGCGAAGTATCCCAGTACCACCAGGCCCAGCACAATTCTGTATTTTCCAAAGAATTCAAAGGAATGCTTCTTGACAAAGGCCATGAGGAATTTGATGGCGAACAGGGAGACTAAAAAGGCCACTGCAGATGCCACCAGCACTATACCGATTTCCCCCATGGTCATGGTGTTCCCATCCATAAAGAATTTGAGCAGCTTGAGGAAACTGGCGCCCAGCATAACCGGAATTGCCATAAAGAATGAGAACTCTGCAGCAACCTCTCTCCGAGTCTTGATCATCATTGCTCCCAAAATCGTGGATCCGGATCTGGATGTGCCCGGAACCAGAGACAGCATCTGGAAACAGCCAATCTTAAGTGCGTCCTTGTACGTAATATCCTCAACCCGGTTAATGCGATACTCCACCTGGGCTGCGGCGTGCCTTCTCTCAATAATAATGTACGCCACACCATAGGAAATCAGCGCCAGGGCCACAACCCAGGCATTGTACAGGTACCGGTCCAGCAGGTCATCCAGCACCACACCCACTGCAGCGGCGGGGATTGTAGCTATTAAAATTTTAAACAGCAGTGTCCAGGTGGATTTCTTCTCCTCCACGGACTTGGATGGAGCAAAGGGATTCAGTTTGCCGAAGAACATGACTATAACGGCCAAAATGGCGCCCAGCTGAATAACCACCTCAAATACGTCAAAGAATGCAGGACTGCAGTCCAGCTTGACAAACTCGTCCAGCAGAATAATATGGCCTGTGCTGCTGATGGGCAGCCACTCGGTGACTCCCTCCACTATGCCAAAAAGTATTGCCTTGATAATGTTAATAACCGTTTCCATAACTATCTCCCCATGTCCACTTTTACATTGAATGTGGCGGTTAAGTCCATAAAATGCACCGTGATTACGCTGGTCTGGGCCTCCAGAGCCCCATCCAGCATGTATCCGTCCAGCTCCACTTCCAGGCCATTGGTACAGGTTGCGAACACGTACAGGTTGCTGCGGAGGGAGTCGATATCCGTATCCGGAGTAACCTTCATATCCTCCTGATAGAACACGCAGTATATGCTCTCTGCCACCAGGGCCTCCTCAAAATCCGTGTCAAATTCATTTCCGCAGATACTGCACCGGTACCTGGTGAATCCCTGCCTCTCAAACCAGGGCTCTACTACCTCTATCAAATCCCATTGATGCTCGTGGTCGTGGTCCTGGGTATCCAAGGTCTCTATGATTGCGCCCTCCGTCTTGTCCGGAGAACAGCCTGCACATAGGGACAGCAGCATCATCAATGCACCTATCAGGGCTGCCGCCTGTGTTAACTTAAAAAACCTCATGGTATCTCCTATTCGTATCCATCCATCAGCCTTTGCCTGATAACCATGTAGAAACTGTGATCCCCCAGCTTAATCATATTAACCTTTTGGGGAGATATGCTCAGTGTAACTGTATCCCCTGTCCTGAGTTCCCGAGGATTGCGACCGTCAGTCAGCAGCATATGGCCGGCGGTTTCTCTGGCTCCGTCCTGCTCTATCCTGACAAATATCCGGTCTCCGGGACATGTAACCAGGGAACTGCCGATAAATGTTCTGGCGCAAATTGGTGTAATTACCGCATTCTCTGCCTGGGGCATCAATATGGGGCCTCCGGCATTTTGGTTATATGCGGTGGATCCTGTGGCAGTGCATATCAGCATACCGTCTCCTCTGAAGGTGTCGATGTGGGATCCGTTGATCTCCAACCTGATCCTGGACATATGTCTGCGGCCGCCTCGGCTGATGCATACCTCGTTCACTGCCAGGATATCTTCCTCTCCGGAAATGCTGCCAACCAAAACCGCTCTCTGCTCAATCTGGTAATCGCCGGCAATTATTCTGCGCACCTGTGTCAGGGACTCCTCCTTGCCACACTGGGCCAAATATCCCAGATGTCCAAAGTTTACGCCGAGAATTGGTATCTGTCGTGGAAAAATTTCCCTGGCTGCCCGCAGAATGGTGCCGTCTCCTCCCAGCACAATCAGCACATCTGCGCTGTCCAGGAGCTCCACCTTGTTGTCAGTCTCGGCTGTATATATTACTGCCCGGCCTCCGCATTGGGAAATTGTGCTGCTGAGTGTCTCTGCAAACTCCAGAGTTTCGGCCTTGCAGGGGTTGGGTCTGATTGCAAATAACATTAGTCTGCTCCTTTGTACCCCTGGGGATTATTCTTCTGCCAATTCCAGGAATCCCGGCACATTTCATTGAGACCCATCTGTGCCTCCCATCCAAACAGTTCCTTGGCTTTGGTGGGGTCAGCATAGCAGGCGTCTATGTCCCCGGGGCGCCTGGGGGCGTACTCATATGGAACCTGAACCCCGTTTATCTTGGCAAATGATTCTGCCATCTCCTTGACGCTGTAGCCTGTGCCTGTGCCCAGGTTCACTGCAATGCAGCCCTTGTGTGCGTCACAGTATGGCAGTGCAGCCACGTGGCCCTTGGCCAGATCCACCACGTGGATATAGTCTCTGACCCCGGTGCCATCGGGAGTGTTGTAGTCATTGCCAAATATGCTGAGGTGGTTTCTCCTGCCCACAGCCACTTGAGAAATATAGGGCATCAGGTTGTTGGGAATGCCGGAGGGGTCCTCACCCATCAAGCCGCTGGAGTGGGCTCCTACGGGGTTAAAATATCTGAGCAATACAGCAGATAACTGGGGATTAGCCCTTGCTGCATCCCGAATAATCTGCTCGATCATGTACTTGGTCCAGCCATAGGGGTTGGTGCAGCCTCCTGTGGGGCTGTCCTCGGTGAGAGGAAGCTTGTCCGGTGTGCCGTAGACAGTTGCAGAGGAGCTGAAAATCAGGTTATGTACCCCGTGTCTCTCCATGGCATCCAACAATACCAGAGTGCTGTCGATATTGTTTCTATAATACTGAATTGGAATTGAAACCGATTCGCCTACTGCCTTAAGTCCCGCAAAGTGGATGCATGCGTCAAAATGCCCCTGGGCAAACAGCTTGTCCACCGCCTCTGTGTCGCACATGTCTATGGTATGCGCCTCCACGTCGGAACCTGCAATGCGCTCAATACGCCTGATTACCTCAGGACAGCTGTTGGAATAGTTATCTGCGATAATGGGGGTGTGACCTGCGTTTATCAACTCAACTGCTGTATGGCTGCCTATGTATCCGGCTCCACCTGTAAGTAAAACCCTCATATGATTCTCCCTTAGTTGTTTGTTTATTGTAATGATATTCCGAAAACACAATCGTGTAAAGAGCGGAGCGTAGGCGAAGCGAGCGAAGGCGAAGCGAAGCTTCGCAGTGAAGAGTGAATCCCTTGGTACTTTTGACCGCCCAAAAGTACCGGAAAAGGCGCCGCACCCGGCGAAGCTTTGCGACCCAGTGAAGAGTGTAGAGTGATGAGTGAAGAGTTGAGGACGCCATGCTCCCATGCTCGATTGGGAAGCGGAGCACGACTTAGGGCGGTGCCCTAAGAACCCGAAGCGGTGATATGCTCCTATGAGGGGTTATATAGTTCTCACTCTTCGGGCGGGAGTCCGGAGCTGCACCTCCGATCAAATTACCTGTATGAACTGCTTGATAAAGGTGCATACTTATTTTCAAAAGGGGGTGAAACTCATGAGCAACAAGAAGGAC
>CAZCOE010000023.1:0-58713 GCA_964500525.1 uncultured Clostridia bacterium
TGATTTTTATTGAAAAAACCGACTTATAAGTCATCAATAAAGAAACTGACTATGCTTAAAGAAAAAGGGGCAACCCCGGTAAAAGCTAAAGTCCCCACGTTCCCTTAATCGATTATGCGGCCATAGGAACATAGGGACCAGTTATTCACTTTTCACTGGGAGGCTTTGCCTCGCCCGTACCCCGCTTAGTTATTCGAGCAATGGAACGTGGGGACCAGAACGAACTATTCACCATTCACTAATCACTATTCACTGGGTACCAAGGGCATGGGAGCATGGCGTCCTCAACTCTTCACACATCACTCTACACTCTTCACTGGGTCGCATCTATGCTTCGCCGGGAGTGGCGCCTTTTCCGGTACTTTTGGGCGGTCAAAAGTACCGAAGACTATTCACTATTCACTGGCGAAACGGAGCTATGCCCCGTTTCGCCTTTACCCCTGTTGCGATAAATGATAAAATGAAAATGTCTGTGCATGTGGAGTCTTGCCTGCATATGCACAAGTCATATCTTATTCAGAGGATGGATTAGCATGAACAAGATCAAGGTTATGACGGTTTTCGGCACACGTCCCGAGACCATCAAAATGGCCCCATTGGTTAAGGAGCTCCGCTCCAGACCGGAAATACAATGCACAGTTTGCGTCACCGCTCAGCATAGACAGATGCTGGATCAGGTACTCCAGGCCTTTGACATCGTCCCCGAATATGATCTGGATATTATGAAGCCCGGTCAGACCCTGTCGGACATTACTGTTAATGTTCTCAAGGGGCTGGAGTCCGTTATTAAGGAGGTTCAGCCCCACATTGTGCTGGTCCATGGCGACACCTCCACCACCTTCGCCGGTGCCCTGGCGGCCTTTTATCAGCAGGTCGCTGTTGGCCATGTAGAGGCCGGGCTGCGCACATACAACAAGTATTCACCTTTCCCTGAGGAAATCAACAGGCAGTTCGTCAGCTTGGTTGCTGATATGAACTTTGCACCCACCGAGCGCAGCCGCCAGAATCTGATTGCCGAGGGCAAGAATCCGGACACTATCTACGTTACCGGCAATACCGCCATCGACGCCATGCAGACCACTGTTCGCCGGGACTACAGCGACGAGCTGACAGAGTGGGCTCGGGGCAGCCGGCTTATCGTGCTTACTGCCCACAGGCGGGAGAACCTGGGTGAGCCTATGCGCCAGATGTTCCGCGCCATTCGCCGCACCATTGATGAGAACCCCGACGTCAAGGTTGTATACCCCGTCCATCTCAATCCGCTGGTAGTCAATACTGCCAATGAGGTTCTGGGAGGCTGTGACAGGATTCGACTGATTCCACCTATGGAGGTGGTAGAATTCCACAACCTGCTGGCCCGCTCCTACCTGATTCTCACAGATAGTGGAGGCATCCAGGAGGAGGCTCCCTCATTGGGCAAGCCTGTTATAGTTTTGCGGGACACCACCGAGCGTCCTGAGGGCATTGCAGCCGGCACCCTTAAGCTGGCGGGCACCAACGAGGAGACCATCTATGCCCTCATTCACCAGCTGCTCCACGACGACGCAGAGTATGCCAAAATGAGCCATGCCTCCAATCCATATGGAGACGGCCAGGCCAGCCGACGGATTGCAGACGCAATCATCAGCAAATATAGAGATATAGTTGGTTAATAGTCTATTTGGCGGATTTGATCTTCCTCACCTTGGACAGGAAGCGCACATTACTCTTGAAAAATCTGCCGAACCGCTTGGGTTCCTTCAGGATTCTGTATAACCATTCCAAATTGCACTTGACGAATATGGCAGGTGCTCTTTTTTTAGTGCCGGACAGCACGTCAAAGGATCCGCCTACACCGATGAATATGCCCTTGTCAAAATTGGCAAGATGCCGGTGAATCAATACCTCCTGCCTGGGAATGCCCAGAGCCACCAATACCAGGTCCGGCTTAAGTGCCTCTATCTCGGCGAAGACCTGTTCATCACAATTGCCGTAGCCGTTGCAGCTGCCTGCTATGTTTATGTCAGGATTATCCTCCTTGACCTTGGCAATCAGTGCATCCAGCACTTCCTGCTTGGCTCCGTAGAAATACACCGACTTTCCTGTCGTCCCTGCATGTTTTATTAAATAAGCGGACAGTTCTACCCCTGTTACCCTGCCATTCATCTGTTTCCCCAGTTGTTCTGCGGCCTTTACAACCCCAATCCCGTCGGGAACGATAGTAGAATCCGGGCTGCACAGGGCCATATTCATGTCCTGATTGGAATCCCCAATCATCATGGTCTCGGGATTGGCAGTTATGATGAACATGCGATTGCCCCGGTCCATGTTCTCTGATGCCAGTTGAAAGAAATCCTGCTGGGTGCCTGTATATAATTTGTCGAAATAGTCTTTAAGCATATGAATCCTCTGTTTCGTGGTCTTACTTTTCTATATGATACCAAATTCTGCCCATATTCTCCAGCGCCATAATTGTCATATCTTTCCCAGATGTATAATACCATTTCCATGAGATTACTCTCAGGAGTGTAGATATGAAAATTGTTAAGGGAATTGGCGTAGGTTTAGCCATAGGCCTGATAGCCGTGGGAGTAATGCTGCTCCTGGTTTCGGCCATTCTCCTATCCTCAGACGTAACTGTTGCCAGGCTGAATCTGTGGGGCAAGGTGATATTGTCCGCAGGGGCTATGGTGACAGGGACTGTGGCATCTATTATTGTGAGAAAAACCGGGTGGCTCATGGGGCTGGCTGCCGGCGGGCTTTATTGGGCCCTGATTACCGCCCTTTCCTGGCTGTTTGGAACAGACAGTGCCAACTTGTTCTCACTTCCTGCATTGGGGTTGTCGGTGCTGCTATCCCTATTAGGCGGCATGCTGGGCAGTCTGTTAGCCGCCAAACGCTAAAACGGAGGCTGCTCCTCCACGAAGCGCCTCCGTCATGTGTATTCTGTAGTTTTGTAAAGTTCCGTAAGATCAGGACTTGATGGTATCAACTGTGGAAATAGCCCACTTCTTGATAAGCATCTTGGTGCCGTCAATGCCGGACTCGATGGTAATCTCATCGTCCTTGATGTTGACAACTGTACCTACGATACCGCCATTGGTGGTAATCTTGTCTCCAACCAGCAGGGAGTTGCGCATATCCTGGAGCTGCTTGTTGCGCTTCTTCTCCGGTCTGATCATCATAAAGTAAATGATAACAAAGAAAACAACGATCATGATAATGTAGTACCATGAACCAATTCCGCCTACCTGTGGCTGTGGCGTAGCCTGTGCCTCATCTGCAAGGAATCTGAGTGTAGAATTAATCATATTGACCTCCGCTAAGTGATATGTTGATAATATATGTTTTTATTGGAATTTGCAAGCGAACGACATAAAACCACATTTATTTGTATATGTCCGTGTTGTCCTTGTTGTTCTTCTGCAGTCCCATACCGTACTTTGCATAGAACTCCTGGGCAAAATCTCCCAGACAATCATTAGCAATTGCCTCCCGGATATTCTCCATCAGCTTAAGCAGGAAATGCAGATTGTGCCATGTGGTCAGCCTGAGGCCCAACAGCTCGTCAGCCTTAATCAGGTGGCGAATGTATGCCTTGGTGTAATTGCGGCAGGCATAGCAATCACACTCAGGGTCCATAGGAGTAAAGTCGCGCTCGTACTTCTTGTCCCTGACGATAATGCGGCCGTGGGATGTCATAATCGTTCCGTTCCTGCCAATCCGGGTAGGATATACGCAGTCGAACATGTCTATGCCTCGTTTGGCTCCCTCAATCAGGTAGCCGGGAGTGCCTACGCCCATCAGGTACCTGGGCTTGTTCTCAGGCAGCAGGGGCACTGTAGACTCCAGAATGTCGAACATGATATCTGCAGGCTCCCCAACGCTGAGGCCGCCAATTGCATATCCGGGAAAATCCATTTCCACAGTCCTCAAGGCACTTTCCCTGCGCAGGTCCTTGTAGGTGCTGCCCTGGACGATGCCAAACAGAGACTGGGTTTCCTCGTTATGGTGGTGATCCTTGCATCTCTTGGCCCAGCGGAGAGTCATCTCCATGGAGCGCTTGGCGTAGTTGTACTCACAGGGGTGAGGAACGCATTCGTCAAAGCACATCATAATATCGGAACCCAGGTTGTGCTGGATGTCCATGGATATCTCAGGAGAAATGAACTTGGATGAGCCGTCGATGTGGCTGCGGAAATAGGCACCCTCCTCCTTGATCTTGCGGATACCGCCCAGAGAGAACACCTGGAAACCGCCGCTGTCCGTCAGGATTGCACCTGGCCAGTTCTCAAATTTGTGCAGGCCTCCTGCCTGGGCTACAATCTCGTCACCGGGACGCAGGTGCAGGTGATATGTGTTGCCCAGGATAATCTTTGCACCCATAGATGTGAGTTCCTCGGGTGTCATTCCCTTTACAGTGCCCTGGGTGCCTACAGGCATAAACACAGGTGTGTCAATATCTCCATGAGGTGTGTGCAGAACGCCCAGACGGGCTCCTGTCTGCTTGCATATATGTTTTAATTCGTATGTAACTGCGTGCTTCATATAATCCCGACTTCTTATCAATTACTTAATAAACATGGCGTCCCCAAAGGAGAAGAATCTGAACCTATCCTCTACCGCCCTGTTGTAGGCTCTCAGAACATTGTCCCGACCGGCGAAGGCGCTGACCAGCATAATTAGCGTGGATTTGGGCAGGTGGAAGTTGGTAATAATGCCGTCCACTGCCTTGAACCTATAGCCCGGGTAGATAAATATATCTGTGGTGCTGTCCATGGGATGCAAAATGCCGTTCTCGTCGGAGGCTGACTCCAGCACCCGCACATCTGTTGTGCCTACGGCGATAATCCTGCCTCCCGCCGCCCTGGCGTTGTTGATTATGTTGCAGGCCTCCTGGCTAATGGAAAACCGCTCGCTGTGCATTACGTGGTCCTCAACTGCATCTGCCTTAACCGGTCTGAATGTACCCAGACCCACGTTAAGAGTAACCTGTGCCTTGAGAATACCCCTCTTGTCCATGGCCTCCAGTATTTCCTTGGTAAAGTGCAGGCCTGCAGTTGGTGCTGCAGCGGACCCGGGAACCTTGGCGTACACTGTCTGATAGCGCTCCTTGTCCTCCAGTTTCTCCCTGATATATGGAGGCAGCGGTACGTTTCCAACCTGCTCCAACAATTCCAGAAACACTCCATCGTACCGGAAGTGAACCTGTCTGTTTCCGGTGTCGTCAATGGCCACAACGGTGCATTTCAGCAGTCCGCCGCCAAATGTGAACCTATCCCCCACATGGCATCTGCGGCCGGGGCGCACTATGGTGTCCCATACATCTCCGCCCATGTCGTTCAACAACAGGAACTCTACAGGAGTGCCGTTTTCCTTTACGCCGTACAGCCGGGCAGGCAAAACTCTGGTATTGTTAAATACCAGGCAGTCTCCCTCTCTGAGGTAATCCAATATGTTGTAGAAATGGTCCTCGGATGTCTCTCCTGTATTGCGGTCCAGCAGCATTAACCTGGAATCACTGCGATTCTCTGTAGGATGCTGGGCGATGAGTTCTTCGGGAAGGTAATAGTCAAAATCGCTAACTCGCATTACTTAACAGTTGCTCCCTGATAGTAGTGCTCCAATATCTCAACGTAGGAGTATCCCAATTTTGCCAGGGCGATTGCGCCATCCTGGCTCATGCCCACTGCATGACCCCATCCCTTGCCGCTGAATCTGACTGTGCCCTTGGCCAGTGTGCTCACAACTGTCTTGGTGCCTACCTCTCCGGTATAGGGCAGGGTGGTCTTGAAGAACGGGTCAACCTCATCTTCCGGCGGCTCCTGATATGTTCCCACATATTCGTTCAGGTAGTGTCCTGTGAAGGGAGAGCCGTTAAGGTTTGCAAAAATCAGGTTCTTGCCGTCAATTTCCTTAAGGTCTCCATCGATGGCCTTAAGCAGGTTGGTATATGTAATGGTGCGGATAAAGGTCTTGGTAGTGGCGGAGGCGGACGAAACCGGATCCACAGTAGTAATGCTGTTGTTTGCTGCTGCAGTGATGGGATAGTACAGAGTTGCGGTGCCGTCTCCATTGCCTACCTCAACTGTATATTGCTGACTGTACAGGTCCATAACAAATCTGCTCTTGTTGTTGGTATAGGTCTTGGAACCGGTGGTGCCCACAAATGTAATGGACGTGACACGGCCTGCCTCTGTGAAGGTGTTCACCTTTACGTCGGTGATATTGCCGATATTTACCCCGTCAGCAGCCAGCAGAGCCTTGATGTTCTTGGCAGAATGGGTAAATGTCCATGTGTACAGGTAGGATTTGGGGGACTCAAAGGTAGAGTCCACGCTCTTGAGGTAGTCACATGTTGAACCGAATGCGTTCTTAAGGTCCTCGGTAAATCCATTGGCACAGCTGAAGAAGAATGTATCCGCCGGGGCGCCGTTGTACCACACTACCTGGCCTGCAGTGCCGTTGACCGCGTTGTTGCAGGCTGTGCTCTCATAGGGCACTCCCTTGTATACCTGATCCATAACAGTATCCGACACGTCGAACTTGTATTTGGGATACTTGTTAAGGGAGCGAATAATGTATGAACGGGCGGCTACGGCCTGGGCCTTAAGTGCCTCGGTGGCCACATTGGGTCCGATCTCATTGGGCACAACGCCATAGAGGTATTGCTCAAAGGGCACCACATTGATAATGGTCATATCGCTGTCTGAGATTCTGCGAATCTCGATGTTGCCTCTGTATGTCTTGGCAGAGGTGTCATTGAGGGTCAGATTGCCTGAAGTGGTGGGACAAACCAGCAGTCCGGCACCGGATACGTCAAAGATGAAAGTGAGCTTGTTGTCCGCTACGCAGCCAATGCGGTACGCAGATGGAGATACAAGGGTATATGTGAGGCCTAGGTTCTTGATGGCATCTCCTGCTGTGTCGGCAGCGGATTTGGATGTATACTGTCCGCTCCAGATGGCCCAGCTGCCGTCGTATACGATGACAGAAGATACTCCCATATCCGTATAGCTCTGCTGCTTGACCACGGCAGCGGCATAGGTCTCAAAGTCGGAGGACAGGCACAGATGGTATGTGCCTGACATTTTCTCACAGACCACATATTTGTCATAGCGGGGACCCAGCTCCATGGTATAGGCGCCTACACCGGTTGCCAGCATAACACCTGTGGAGTTGGATACCTTAATGGAGGACACCGGTCCATTGCCGGAATAGTGTCCCTTGAAGTAGAGTCCTACACGAATGGCATCCGGAACAGAATATGCAGCGGATGTGTCTGCAGCAGGCATCCCGAACATAGAAATCATCAATGCAAACACAAATACCAGTGCTGTTATACGACGTCTCATCGGCTCCCCCTTACAAAATAATATGGTACTAGAGTATTGTACCATTAAAAAACGACCCATACAACACGATTTCTGCAAAATGAGACCTGGTTTGTGGTGGATATACCGGAGATATAATGGTATACTCGATAGGATAATTAATTAGTTTGAGGACACGTATGATTGGCATTGTTACTCTCAATCCCTGCATCGACAAGTCTCTCCGGGCACCATCCCTGGGAGGCACAGGATTTGTGGATGTTACAGACACACACTACATTACCGGTGGCAAGGGACTGAATGTTTCTCGAGCTCTGCGCACATTCTACACACCTCATCGGTGCATTACTGCCATAGGCGGACAGAACGGACAGCGCATTATGGATATGCTGGAGGCGGAGGGCGCCCCCTGTTCATACATTCATGTGGCTCCGGAGACCCGCACCATTACCACGGTTTTTGCCCCCGATGGCCAATTTGTGGCCTACAAGGAGACTCCCGAACCCTGGACAGACAAGGATGTGGCCTGCGTGGAGCGCAAGCTGAATGTATTCATGGAGGGATTGGATATTCTATGCATTTCAGGCTCCGTTCCTCCCGGCTGTCCCAAGGACATCTATGGCCGCCTGATAACCAGGGCCAAGGAACACGGCATCACTGTTATTCTGGACGCATCCGGCGAGGAGTTCGTACAGGGCTTGGCTGCCCGCCCCGACTATGCGGTTCCCAACGACCATGAGGTTGCAGCCTTCCTGGGGTATTCTGTATCAACCAGGGACGACAAAATACAGGCTGTGGAAGCCATGCTGAGAGCCGGCATTGCTCATCCCATACTGACTATGGGGAAAGATGGCTCGCTGTATGGCTGCGCCGGTACAGACAAATGCTGCGAGGTAGTATATGTTCACGGCGATGTTGTAGACACTGTTAACCCCACAGGCTGTGGAGACAGCTTCCTGGCAGGGCTTCTCTACGGGCTGTCCCAGGGCATGGATATGCATGGCTGTATGGCTTTTGCGGCAGCCTCAGGCGCATCCGACGCACGTTCCCCGGATGCGGGAGTTATTTCTGTGTCAGAGGTTCTTAAGTATATGGAGGACGTCCGATTTGACGTTCAGAATTAGGAGTTTAGTATGAAGAAATCCAGATCTGCGGGCATCACTATTTTGTTTATTCTGGCAGGCACAGTTATTCTGTCCCTGGCATCCACACTCACCTTTTTCCTCATAATGGCAAATGCCTTTGACACAGGCTACAATGATGACATCATGTTCAAGCCTATGTCCCTCTTTATATCCCTATCTTTCCTGCAGGCTCTGGGAACCGGCATTGCCTATGGCCTTCGCCGCCGCATTGCTGCATGGCTGGGAATTATATCTGCCCTGATTTCCTATGTGCTGCTGCTGGTCAATACCCTGGGCAGCAAGGGCGTTCCATTTGATGCGGTGTTTCCCTATGCAGCCTTTGGCCTTATTTCCGCAATTCTGTTGCTGCTGTGCCTGTTCTGCATCAACCTGCCGGCAATTTTCAAGTCTGTGGTGGGATTCTTTAAGAACCTCCCCCAGCGGCTCCGCAATCGCCGCAGCGACAAGGAGATGGATGCCCGCAACCTGCACAATGCCGCAGATGACGAATACAATCCCACTTCCAGGAGATAGACATGGACAACTTGTTGCTTAACCGGGCCAAGGTCTTCGCCGCAGACAAAGAGACAATTCGGAGGGCTCTCAGGTTCTCCAATCCACTGATACAGTCTGTACTGGCCCTGTCCTATTCAAACCGGGGCATTGAGCCCAGGGAAGAGGACCTGGCCCGTGCTTTCAAAACTATCCGCAGCAGCGCAGGTATGCTGTCCGGCCTGCGGGGCTATGATATGCCAATTCTGGCAGCCTACATAGCCATGTCAGAGGACCCTGCTGCATATATGGGCCGGATTCTCAGCATCAGGCAGCAGCTGAAGGGCATACTCAGCCTGTCGTCTTATATCTTAACTCCGTCTGTTTTGATTGCCGAGACCTGCTCTCCTGATCAGACCGAGGAGCAGATTCTCAAGGCGTACCGGATATACCAAGGTCTCAAGAAAAACCACAAATTCCTCACCAATTCCGACGATTTTGGATATTGCGTCCTCATGGCCATGAATCCTGATCCCGAGGCCACAGTACGTGAGGTGGAGTCTATGTATTCTATCCTGAGGGAAAACAATTTCTCCCACAACCCGGCGCTGAGTCTGGCAATGGTGCTGTCCCTGTACGACGAGAGCCCGGAGCTGAAGTGTCAACGGGTTAAGTCCCTGTACGATGACCTGGCCAAATCTCACATGAAGTACGACTCCCAATTGGGGCTGCCATGTCTGGGTGTGTTGGCAATGTGCGGCATGGATCTCAGCCGTCTGGTGAGTGACATGTACGAAATGCACAGCCACCTCTCCGCTGTTAAGGCCTTTGGCACCTGGAGTTCCATTACTTCACCCCAGCGAATAATGCTTACAGGTATGATGGTACTGCAGGCGGGAGCCGCCGCTGCCCCGGAAAATGAGCTTCTCCAAGGTTCCGGGCTGATTTCCATATACACCGGCTTGTTGTCTGCCAGCAACATAGTGATAGCCAGTTCCCAGAACTGATCCTGCCCATTTTCTCATTAAAGCAGACCCTGACGGATGCTCATCTGTCAGGGTTTTATATTGCCTCCTACAGCAAAGGCACACCTCCCGGGAAGTGTGCCTTAGATTTGCTGATTAATATTGTTGTGCCCTTATTGCTCGATGGTGATGAAGTAGTCGGAGCTGTAGCTGTAGGTTGTATCCCACAGAATCCAGGATGTCATGCCGGAGTCGTATACGGCCTGAATCTGCTCTCTGATCTGCTTGGCTGTGTACTTCTGATAGTATCCGGCTGTCAGGTACTGGGCTGTGAACGCCTGCAAATAGGGCCTGCATACAGGAACCTTGCCATTGGTCTGGCTGTTGTAGTACTTCACCGAAGACATGGCGCACTTGACAACCTCATAGGGATACAGGTCAGGCTTGGTGAATTTTGTGCCGTTAATCACAGAGCCTACTCCATTGCCCATTGTTCCATTGGAATCATTGGCATAGTGGGAAGGATATACCATGGGGCAGACATAGGTTATATACTGGTTGAACATCAAGGGATTCTGTCCCAGCCACAGCTGATCGTCCTTGCCAACCTGGCACTCATAGATGCCGCCGAACACGTCCATAGACACCGGTATTCCCTTCTCATATGTGATCTTCTGGTTGGCCATCTTCACAAATCCTGTGATAGCCTCCATGGCGTCGCCGTCTGCTCTGCTGTACTCACCATAGTTTGCAGACACCGTGGGGAATCTTACATAGTCAAACTGGATCTCGTCAAAGCCCAGGGCAACTGCCTCAAGGGCGATGTCGATATTGTATGTCCAGGATTCCTGCTCAAAGGGGTTGAACCAGGAGCACATGTTGTTGCCTGCGGCCTCCTTGTATATTGTGCCATCGTCCTTAACTACGGCCAGCTTGTAGTTGTTGAGGGTGGAACCGCATCCGTCCTTGAATACGCTGATACGTCCGATAACGTATATGCCCTCGGCATGGAGCTTGTCCAGAACAGATCTTACATCGTATTGGTACTCGATAAAGTTGTTGTTCTTAATGGCAGGCACATTTGAATTGTAGTACACGTATCCGTCTACTTCCTTTATATCCACAACTACTGCATTAAGCTCCGTGGTGCGGCACCATTCGATAATCTTGTTGAGGAAGGTCTCCTTACCCACCATTGTACCGGCGTAGATAGCCTTGATGTCTGTCCTGGCCTCTCCCTGGGGAGCAGGTGTGGCAGATGATGTGGGATCTACAGGACCGGGGGTAGCGGTTGAAGTTTCTCCCGGCGTAGGTGTAGGTGCTCCGGGTGTGCCGGGGTTGCCGGTAACCTCAGGAGTTGCTGTAGGTGTAGGGGTTATTACCTGGGGTGTAACTGTCTCGTTGTTATTGTTGCCTGTGGGTACCACACCGGTAACCAACAAAACGCAAAATACCGAGACAATGCACAGGCATATAACGGTAATGATTAGTGGGACTTTTGAGTTCATATTATCTCTCCTGTCATGTTATTAATCCGCGATCGGAATTGACTCTGTCGCTAATGTTCTGCATACGAGCATCTGCATCTGCTATTATATCCGCACAGGTTTTTAATTCAACCTGTGTGGACATATCTATTGTGCCTCGGGCCTTGTAATAGATACTGTGCTCCAAGCTGGCCCAGAAATCCATGGCTATGGTCCTCAGCTGTATCTCTATCTTGACTCGGGTCTGCTCCACAGTATCCGTGTAATCGTCCTTGCGGACGGTGATATACTCAGGCATCTCCAATCCCAGATGGATGCTGCGGTAGCCGTTTGGCTTGGGCTCGTTGATGTAATCCCGCTCATATGATACCTCATCGGGATATGCAGCCTTAATCTCGTCCAGAATAGTATACACATCCTCGATGAAAGGGCAAACTACTCTGATGCCGGCCACATCATACAGGTTTTCCCAGGCGGATTGAACGCTGATGGGGAAACCCTTGCGCTGCAGCTTATCTACAATGCTGTCGGCCGTCTTAATCCTGCTGTAGACCTGGTGGACGTAGCGATGTTTACGCTGCTGGTGCAGTCTCTTGGCGATTTTGTCCAGCTTGTCCGTAACGTCCTTAATGGCCTTTTGATAAATAAACTTGTTCCTGAGTAGTTCTCTCTCTATCCCCTGGATAAAGCTTTCCTCAAAAACTTCTTCCATTTCTGTTCCCCTTATTTTTAGTGTTTGTCAAAGTAATCTCTTGCTGTATTTATAATTATGCTCTCATCTGTATCTCCGGCGTAATCCCAATACATAATACCAGCCAATTTCTTGTCCACGATAAACTTGGCCTTCAGACCCACTGACTGGGCATCGTCGTAGGAGATCAATGTGGAACCGTTGAACAGATATGGGGCATTGGCCTTGCTGTCCCAATACCTGACGTAGCCGTTTTTGCCAATGAGTTTCATGATATCCTTAAGGTCGATGTCCTGGCAGCCTTGGGTGTATTCCTGGTAGAGGCCGTTGTTGGATTTGGACTTGACTCCGCTGAACTCCTTGCCGTAGGCAGCTGCCCCCAGGATGATTTTCTTGGCAGGCACACCTGCATTTATGGCGTCCTGTACTGCGGTTTTTGCATTTGCCGGTGTCCAGTCCTCGGATCCTTCAAACGGAGCAGACAGATTGGTATGGTGGCCTGTTACTTCGCTCCAGTCCCCGGAATAGTCATAGGTCATCAGGTTAATATAGTCCAGATACTGCATGCATCTGGGAACATTTATGCTGTATTCCCAATAGCTGTAGTCTGCCATGGCAGCAATTGTGAGCAGCATCTTGCTGCCATCACTGGCTGTGCGCTGGTCCAATGCCTCTCTGAGTCCCTTAAGCAACAGAGTAAAGTTGGTCTTGTCGTTGTCCTGATGCTCAATATCTCCGCCTATTACGGGATACTCCCAGTCAATATCCACGCCGTCCAATTTGTGTTTGTCCACAAATCTCATCACCGAATCGATAAACTTGGCCCTGCCCTTGGATGTTCTGGCCATCTGGCTGAAGCCGTCTGCTCCCCATCCGCCGATAGACAGTACCAGCTTGGTGTCCGGGTCCTTCTTCCTGAGCTCTGTCAAGCTCTGCAGTCTGTTCTCCCGCTTGAAGGTCATCTCAAAGGTATCCTCATCAATCAGGCCAAAGGCGATGTATACGATGTCCAGTTTCTTAAGGTCTGCCTCTGTAAGTGTGTCGAAGCCGCCGTAGATATATGTGGCAACAATCTGGTCGTCCTTGGCAGTCGGTGCGGGAGTAGCTGTGGGTGCTGCAGTAGGCTCTACGGTAGGTGTAGCTGTAGGGGCTGCAGTAGGCTCTACGGTAGGGGCTGCTGTAGGGACTGCAGTAGGTGCGTCCGTAGGGGCTGCTGTAGGTGCGTCCGTGGCTGCATCAGTTGCCTCTGCCGTAGGTGTGGAAGTGGCATCCCCTGTATCGTCCCCGTGGTCGTCTGTGGGCGCCGCTGTGGGGGCATTTACATCAACTGTGCCCAAGGTTGTATCTGTGGGAGTGTTGACGCAGCCTGCGAACACTGTTGCCAGCGTGCACAGGGCCATTAACAGGGCAAATATTTTAGAATAGCGATGCTTCATAATAAATCCTTCCAAAAACTATTTCGACAAAAAGTAATCGTATGATGTGTTGATAATCCAGCTCTCCTCATTGTCCCCGGCGTATTCCCAATACATAATGCCTGCCAGGCCCTTTTTGGTAATGTATTGAACCTTGTGTCCTATGGACTCGGCATCGTCGTAGGTTATAAGATTCATGCCGTCAAACAGGTATGGAGCCTTGGCCCGGCTGTCCCAATACCTGACATATTTCCCTTTACCCACCATATCTGTAATGTCGTTAAGGCGGATATCTGTACACCCTCCAAAGTATCCCTGGCCCATTCCGTGGTCCCTGGAGCTGGTAACCGCCATAAACAGCTTGCCATAGGCTGCTGCACCAAGCACAATCTTGGATGCGGGAACACCTGCCTGGATAGCAGATTCCACTGCTGACATGCCGCAGGAGTAATCATATCTGCCGTCGGACTTAGGTGCGCTGAGGTTTGTATGGTGACCGGTGGTGCGGGACCAGCTGCCTGCAAAGTCATAGGTCATCAGGTTCACATAGTCTACGTAGGGCATAACCGCCTCCACGTCAACGCTCTTGCGCCAATAGGACCCGGATGCAGCCGCTGCGAATGTGAGCAGCATCTCGCCTCCATCGTAGGCCTTGCGCTGATTCAATGCCTCTCTGAGCTCCTTCATCAACAGGGTGAAGTTGTCCTTGTCGCTGTCGTGGTGGGCAATCTCTCCTCCGCTGACAGGATACTCCCAGTCAATATCCACACCGTCCAGCTTGTGTTCGTCCACAAACTCCATGACAGAATCGATAAAATCTGCTCTGCCCTGTTCTGTCCTGGCCATCTGGCTGAATCCATCGGCGCCCCATCCTCCGATTGACACCACAATCTTGGTAGTGGGGCAAATCTCTCTGGCATCTGTCAGATAATGGAAGTTCTCTGTATTGATAAATCCCATTTTGTTGCTTCGCTCGTTGATCAGGCCAAAGGCAGCAAATACAATGTTCAGCTTGGCAAAATCCTCCATATTAAGGGACTCATAGTCATTGTATATGTACGACCCAATGATATACTGACTCTTCTCATAGGCACTGTAGTTAGGTGTAGGTGAAGGAGAAGGTGTATATTCTGCTGTCACATCTGCTGTGATTTTGTCTCCACAGCCGGCAAACAGCGACAGCATCATCACCATCGCCATAATCAATGCACCGAATCTTGTAAGCCTTGTCTTCATATTTCCTCCCAAGGTTTATTTGTCGCTTGCGCACATAGACATCAGACTACCAACCTAATATTAAAGCCAGATTATTGAGCCAGAATCTTGGAGATCTCCACATCCATCGGATCCATTTTCTTGGTCATTGCCAGGGCCTCATCAATGTCGTAGTCCGCCAGCTTGTTGTCTCTGTATCCGATAATTCTGTTGATCCGTCCTGCTCGGATAGTCTCTATAGCATAGTATCCCATGCGGGATGCCATCTCTCTGTCTCTCAGGGTTGGGGTACCGCCTCTCTGAATATGTCCGAGGATAGTAGGTCTGGCCTCCACTCCGGTGTACTTGGTAATAGCCTCTGACAGCTGCTCTGTCATGCCTACGCCCTCTGCTACAACCACGATGAAATGCTTCTTTCCCTTGTTGCGGGTCTCGATCAGGGGACCAATAACGTCTCTGTCAATGTCATAATCCTCCTCGGGAACCAACACCACGTCGGCTCCGGCGGCCATGCCAACCTGGGCTGCTATGTATCCTGCTCTGCGGCCCATAACCTCAACCACACTGCATCTGTCGTGGGACAGGGATGTATCCCTCAATTTGTCTATGGCATTAAGTGCAGTATTCATGGCTGTATCAAATCCGATAGTATAGTCGGTGCTGGCAATGTCGTTGTCGATGGTTCCGGGAATGCCCACAACTGCGATGCCCTGCTTGGACAGAGCCTGTGCCCCCTTGTAGCTGCCATCTCCGCCTATAACCACAACAGCGTCGATGTCGAATACTCTGGCCATCTGAGCTCCTCTCTTTTGCCCCTCCAATGTGGTAAACTCAGGGCATCTGGCGGTGCCGATGAAGGTTCCTCCTCTCTGCAGTGTGTCGCCTACGGAGGTAAAGTCCGCCTCCTCGATCTCACCGTTTATCAGTCCGGTATATCCGTGCTTTATCAGCATCATCTTGTAGCCAAAGTGCAGACCTGTTCGGACAACTGCGCGCACAGCGGCATTCATGCCCGGGGCGTCTCCCCCACTGGTAATTACACCGATTGTCTTAATCTGATTCATTGCTTTACTCCCTTCAGGACCACGTTATCCGAGCCCAGTATTTCTCTTAACTTTGAAATCATAAATTCTGTGGGATCAGCCCAATATTTCCGATCAGCCACAGTATATTGACCGTTTTCATAAAAATACACCATGGTATCTCCTGAGAAAAACTCCAATGCCGCCAGCATCACCTGTCTGTCCTCAGGGGTGAGCTCAGGCATGAGTCTCAGGTAGAGCTTGGGTCTCCGGGCCTGCGTATATTGGACGGATTGACCCTGGTTTTGTTCGCCGGCAGAGGCGCTGTTTCCGGAATTCCTGCCGGCATATTGTCTTGCCGGAATCCCGTCCTTGACATCCTCGATTCTGTATAATTCCTCCGCAATAACCTTGGTGTCCTCCTCGTCCCGCTGGCTGATGCGGCCCGACACCACAACGATGCTGCCCGGCTCCACCAGCATCTTGCAGCGCTGCATAACCTTGGGGAATACGATAAGCTCCATGTCCCCATAGTAGTCCTCCAGAGTAACAAAGGCCATCATGTCCCCGGTCTTGGTCAGCTTGGTCTTGACTCCGGAGATAATGCCGCCGGTAATCACGCTGTCCCCATCGTCATAGGTGTTGGTCTCGGTGCCGCTCTCGGATACACCGCCCTCCTCAATTGCCTTGGTCACATTCATAGATGTGAAGTTTACCAGCCTGTCCAATACTGCCTCGTACTCATTGAGAGGGTGCCCGGATACATAAATGCCCAATGCGGACCTCTCCATTTCCAATAAAGTGCGCCGGTCGTACTCCGGTATGTTGGGGTAGTTATCCACCAGGTTGGTTTCCTCTTCCTCTCCAAACAGTGAAATCTGTCCGGTGAGGTTGTGCTTCCGGGATCCTGCCTCGGAATCCATAATGTCCTCAAAGGTGGCCATGAGTCTGGAGCGATATATGCCAAATCCATCGAACACGCCGCTCTTTACAAATCCCTCTACCACCTTCTTGTTCACCGAGGTTCCCTGGGTGCGCTTGACAAAATCCGTAAAGCTTGAGAATTCTCCATTGGCCCTGCGCTCTGCCACCACATCGTTCCCGGGCCCTTCTCCCACTCCCGAAATAGCCGCAAATCCGATGCGGATGTTGTTGCCCTCGGTGGAGAATTTGCACTCGGATCTATTTATATCCGGAGACAGAATCTTGATTCCCATGCGCTCGCATTCCTTGGAATAGAAGGCAATGCGGCCCGAACTGGAAATGAAGGAGTTGATCATAGCCGCCATAAACTCTACCGGATAGTAGTGCTTGAGCCATGCAGTATAATAGCTCACCAGGGCATAACAAGCGGCATGGGCCTTGTTAAAGGCATAGCTGGCGAAGGACAGCATTTCCTCGTAGATGTGTTCTGCCACCGGCAGGGGTACTCCCCGGGCAACGGCCCCCTCTACCTCTGTTGTTCCATCGGGAGCCTGTTGGCCGTAGATGAATACCTGCTTTTCCTTCTCCATAACGCTGAGCTTCTTCTTGCTCATAGCCCGGCGAATCAGGTCGGCTCTGCCAAGAGAGAATCCTGCCAATTCACGGAAGATTCTCATAACCTGTTCCTGATAGATCATACAGCCATAGGTTACTTCCAGGATAGGCTTGAGCAGCGGGTGCTCATAGGTTACTCCCTCAGGATGGTTTTTGTTCCTGATATACAGTGGAATCTGATCCATAGGCCCCGGTCTGTACAGGGCGATGCCGGCGATAATGTCCTCGAAGCAGGTAGGTCCCAACTGGGTCATAAAGTTGGTCATCCCCTGGCTCTCCAACTGGAATACGCCTACGGTATTGCCTGAGGCGATGTCCTTGTAGACTGCGGCATCGTCCAGATCAATCTGTTCCAGAGTCAGCTCCCTGGATGTGTTTTGCTTAATCAGATCCAAGGCGTTCCGGAGAACTGTCAATGTCCTGAGGCCCAGGAAGTCCATCTTGACCAGTCCTACCTTGGCAACAGTCTCCATGGTATACTCGGTGGTTATGGTGTCTCCGTTCCTGGACAGAGGGACAAAGTCTGTCAGATCGCTGGGTGCAATAACCACACCTGCCGCGTGGGTAGAGGTGTTTTTCTTAAGGCCCTCCAGCTTGCGGGCCACATCGATTAGTTTGCGTACCTGGGGCTTGTTCTCGTATGCCTGGGACAGCTCTGCGTTCTTGCTCAGGGCCTTGTCTATTGTGATGTCCAGGTCCTTGGGAATCATCCGGGCAACTGCATCCACATCTCCATAGGGCATGCCCAATACCCGGCCCACGTCCCGAAGCACGGCCTTGGCCTTCATGGTGCCAAAGGATACTATCTGGGCCACCTTGTTCTTGCCGTACTTGCGCTCCACATACTCGATAACCTCCTGGCGCCTCTCGATACAGAAGTCCACGTCAAAATCCGGCAGGGATATGCGCTCCGGGTTCAGGAATCTCTCGAAAATCAGGTCGTATTTGATGGGGTCCAGGTTGGTAATACCCATGGCGTATGCGGCTATACTGGCAGCGCCGGATCCTCTGCCGGGGCCAACATAAATTCCCTGACTCTTGGCGTACATGATATAGTCCCGGACGATTAGGTAATAGTCCACAAATCCCATGGTATGGATTACGCCCAGCTCGTAATCCAGTCTGTCCCATATTTCCCGGGGAGGATTGTCTCCATAGTGGGCGATAATGCCCCTGTGGCAGATTTCCTTCATGTATTGATAGTGGTCATCGTATCCGGGAATCTCCAGGTCCGGCAGGTATGTGTTGTCCAGATCCAGCTTGAGGTCACACATATCCGCAATGCGCAATGTGTTTTCCAGGGCCTCAGGCACATTGGAGAACAGCTCCGCCATCTCCTCCGGTGTCTTGAAATAGAACTCCTGGGTAGAGAATCTCATGCGGTTTTCGTCGTCCACTGTCTTGCCGGTCTGGATACACATGAGTATATCCTGAGTCTCCGCATCCTCTTTGTTCAGGTAGTGCACGTCATTGGTACAGATCAAGGGCAGGCCCATCTCACGGCTGAGGGAAATAATGCTGCTGTTTACCAGCTGCTGTTCCGGTATGCCGTTGTCCTGCAGCTCCAGATAGTAGTGGTCAGGGCCGAAGAGTTTGCTGAATCTGGTCACAAGTTCCCTTGCGCCGTCCATATCTCCCTGTAGAATGAGTTTTGGCAGCTCTCCCGACAAACAGGCCGATGAGCATATAATGCCCTCAGAATGGGCAGATAAGGTCTCCCAGTCCACTCTGGGTCTGTAGTAGTATCCATCTACCCAGCCTGCAGAGACAATCTTGCACAGATTCCGATAGCCCAGGGCGTTCTGGGCCAGCAGGATCAGGTGGTTGTACTCCCAGTCCTTGGAACTGCTGCGCACCTTGTCAAATCTGGATCCGTTGACCGTATATACCTCGCATCCAACAATGGGCTTAATGCCCTGCTTGATGCATTCCTGATAGAAATCAATGGCGCCAAACATGTTGCCATGGTCCGTAAGGGCCACAGCAGGCATGCCCATCTCAGCGGCCTTGGCCACCAGGGCAGGCACACGACAACATCCGTCCAGCAAGCTGTACTCGCTGTGGACGTGGAGGTGTACAAATTTTGGTGCGTTGTCTGATTCCATATATCTGTAACGGGGAAATCAACCGGCTCTCCCCGGTGACCGATTCAACTATCCCAATAGGGGTTCAAATGTATTCAGCACATCCTGCTGCACATCTGCCAACAGAGCCTTGGCCTCCTCCATGGACACTCCGGACCTGACTCCGTAGTATACCTTGATCTTGGGCTCGGTGCCTGAGGGTCTCACTGCAAACCAGATGTCATCGCTGATGCTGTAGCGCAGAACGTTGCTCTTGGGGATATCGATGGGACTTGTAGTGCCATCTGCCAGGTTTGTCTTGATGCTGGTACTGAAATCCTCCACAATCTCTGCCTTGTATTTGCCGAATGTGTTGATTCCCTGCTCCCGCAGGCTCTTCATAGCCCTCTGGATCTGCTCTGCACCTGCCTTGCCCTCCCGGACAAAGTTGCTGATGCCATCTGCGAAATATCCATATCTGTGGTATAGTTCCTGAACCGCATCGTAGAGAGTCTTGCCCAGCTTCTTGTAATAGCAGGTCATCTCCGCTGCCAGAGTCACTGCAATAACTGCGTCCTTGTCTCTCACGTTGGTTCCCTTGGTGTATCCAAAGCTCTCCTCGAATCCAAAGAGGAATGTCTCGTCACCCTCCTCGTCATGAATCCGGACCTGATTGCAAATCCACTTGAATCCTGTGAGGCACTCGTAGTAGTTGACGCCATAGGTGTCGCAGATTTTCCGGGCCAGCCGGGATGTGACGATGGTGCTGACTGCAAAGGGCTTGTGAGGGGGATTGGGACTATCTACGGAGTTGCGCACAATGTAGTCCAACAGCAAGGCTCCTGCCTGGTTGCCTGTGAGAACTGTCTGCTGTCCCTGGGGATCCTTGACGATCATGCCCATACGGTCGCTGTCCGGGTCTGTGCCTATAATCAGGTCAGCGTTGATGTCCTTGTCCATCTCTCTGGCCAGGTCAAAGGCCGAGGGAACCTCAGGATTGGGGAACTTGACTGTGGGGAAATTGCCATCCGGCAGCTCCTGCTCCTTGACAACGTGAACCTTGGTGAAACCCAGCTCCTTGAGGGCTCTGCGGACAGGAATATTTCCGCAGCCGTGGAGAGGTGTGTAGATAATGGTAACCTGGTCAGCCATTTCCTCAATAACTGCAGGGTTAACGGCCTGGGCCTTGGCATTGTCGATGTATGCTCTGTCCATATCCTCGCCCAATGTGACCAGCAGGCCCTTGGCTGTGGCCTCCTCTGCAGGCATCAGCTCAATCTGTCCGAAATCTGTAATTGCGTTCATGGCGTCATATACCATGTTTGCATCCTCGTAGCCAAACTGGGCGCCGTCCGGGCCATAGGCCTTGTATCCATTGTATTGCTTGGGGTTGTGGCTGGCTGTAATCATAATGCCTGCTGCTGTCTTGAGAGCGCGGACTGCGAAGGACAGCTCAGGTGTGGGGCGCAGCTCCCGGAATGTGTATACCTTAATGCCGTTTCCATTGAGAACCTCTGCTGCGGCAACTGCAAATTCCTTGGACATAATGCGGCAGTCAAATGAAATGGCCACACCTGCCTCCATAGCCTCAGGGCCCTTGGCCTTAACGTACTCTGCCATGCCCTGGGTGGCCTGGCGGACTGTATATATATTCATGCGGTTGGTACCGGCGGCGATAATGCCTCTGAGTCCTGCAGTACCAAACTCCAAACTCTTGTAAAATCTCTCTGTAACCTCTGTTTCGTCCTGGGAAATTGCTCTCAGCTCGTCCTTGGTGGCCTCATCCACATAGGGGCTGTCCAGCCATTGCTGCATAATAGATCTGGGATCTGACATGGTGATGCTTGCGAACAAACGTCGCTTCCTCCTTGTGTTGTTTATATATACAGTCATTTTATCATAAAGCACTGTCCTGCGCTATGGAGAGAACAGGGATTTTGTGCCGAAAAAGCATATGGTACGGGAATAGTCCCCTGCCTCACATAGCGAAAAGAGACCGCTCCGCCGGAACAGTCTCCCAAATAACTAATCAAAATGTTTTTCAAAATATTCCCTGAACCCGGGCCATCGGGATGTGGGCTCAAAAAATCTGTCCAGAACCTTGCCCCACAGCACAATCAGTGGCGTATTCACCAATGTCAATACCAATGTGCCTATGCCAACCAGCTTGGTATCGAACCTGCCAAACAGCACCAGCATCAGCGCAATCGCCAACACAAGCACCGAAATGTCGAAAATCCATTTGGCCTTGTTCACCGGGAAATTGTACTTGTCGGAGGCCTCCTTCACCACCAGCTCGTAGGGCTGCTGGGGCAAATACGTCCTCAACAGCATCGCAATGGCCAGGGCCGTAATAACCGCTCCGCACACTGCCGACACCACCCGGAGGGGCATTGTGCCATAGACCTCTTTGCCAAACACCAATCGCCACATATCCAGCAGCAGACCGTAGGCCACGCCAACGGCAGCAGACATGAGATACTTCCACTTGAACCTGCGGCAAATGGCCGCTGTCAACAGAATTATAAGTCCCTGAAATACGTAATCCACAGTCCCGTAGGTCAGCCAGGGCAGAACATTCTTGAGCCTGTTAAAAATCACAAATCCCGGTGCAGAAACCATAGACACTCCAAAGCCGCTGTTGGCTGACAGGCATACGCCCAGTGCGCACAGGACAACACCCAGGAGCCACATAATCTCTGCAAATCCTCCAATGGGAGGTCTTTTACTATTGTCTTTCATGTCTGTTGGCACCTAAATCAGCTCTATGCGAGGCTTCTCTACCGAGCGCCTGTATAGGCAGAACTTGGATCCAATTACCTGGATAACCTCCGCTCCCAAGGGGCCTGATACCATGTCTGCAGCCTCCCTGGCAGACAGTCCCGCCGTCTCCAGCACCTTTACCTTAATCAACTCCCTGGCCTCCAGGGCGTCGTCCAATTGCTTGATAACCGGTGCCTCAATACCGCCCTTGCCAATCAGCAAAATAGGATCCATATCGTTGCACATTGAGCGCAGATATGCTCTCTGTTTACCTGTCATAATTTACCTCTTGTAGTCGAATTCTATGCCCTCGATGTTCACTGTATCTCCCTCGGAAATGCCCATGGCCTCCAGCTGTGCCACAACGCCGTTCCTCTCCAATGTCCTCTGGAAATACTGCAGCTGCTCATACTCGGCAAAATTTGTGGAGTTCACCAATCTGGCCATATCCTTGCCGGAGACCACATACACTCCGTCTACCACCTGAATGGTAAAGTGCTCACTGGGTGCATTGGGATCCACCTTGATTACACCCCGGTATACATGCTCTGTCTCCTCCTTGGGCAGTGTCTCCAGCATCCTGTAGACCTGTCTCTTGAGCTCCTCCAGACCCTCTCCTGTTGCGGCAGAAATGGGAATAACATGATATCCACGGCTCTCCAGATTTTCCCTAAACGCCGGATAGTTCTCCTGCCAGGACGGCAAATCCATCTTGTTTGCAGCCACTATCTGAGGACGTCTGGACAGTTCTTCGCTGTAGTTTTTCAGCTCACTGTTGATGGTTTCGAAATCCTCCAGAGGGTCTCTGCCCTCCCTGCCGGACACGTCCACCACATGGACCAGCATTCCGGTTCTCTCAATGTGTCTCAAAAACTGGTGTCCCAGACCGGCTCCCTCTGCGGCCCCTTTGATCAAACCGGGAATATCCGCCATAACAAAGGACGCATCGTCTCCCAGGCGAACCACCCCCAGGCTGGGGCGCAGCGTTGTAAAGTGGTAGTCTGCCACCTCAGGTCTGGCATTGCTGACTCTGCAGAGAATGGAGGACTTGCCCACATTAGGGAAGCCTATTAATCCCACATCTGCAATCAGCTTCAGTTCCAGTGAAATCTCAAAGCTCTCTCCTGTGACGCCTGCCTTGGCGAAACTGGGTATCTGTCGTGTGGCTGTGGCATAGTTCATATTGCCGGCTCCGCCCTTGCCTCCCTTGGCCAGAACCACTCTGGGATTATCCCTGGTAATATCTGCCATAAGTCGGCCGGTTTCCATATCAAAGGCCACTGTGCCAAAGGGAACCTTGATCTCACAGTCAGCGCCGTTCCTGCCGGTTTTCTTGTTGTCTCCCCCGTTGCCGCCGTTGCCTGCCAGGAACTTCTTGTGATAGGAGAAATCGATAAGTGTGCTGGTGTTGTCATCCCCCACCAACACTACATCTCCACCTCTGCCGCCGTTGCCTCCATCCGGGCCTCCTGCAGCCACAAACTTCTCCCGGTGGAATGAAACCGCTCCGTTGCCGCCGTTGCCTGCCTTAACAATTATCTTAGCTCTATCTACGAACATACTCTATCCTTTGCAGAAAAAAGGCACATCAAAATGATGTGCCCGTAAAGTCGTTGTGCGTCAATTATTCCTCAACAAGGATGCTGACCTGCTTCTTTTCTCTGCCCAGCCTGGAGAAATGGACCTTTCCGTTGGCCTTTGCAAAGAGAGTATCGTCCTTGCCGATACCAACATTCTCTCCGGGATGGATCTTGGTGCCACGCTGTCTGACAAGGATGTTGCCTGCCAAAACGAACTGGCCGTCGCCTCTCTTAACGCCAAGACGCTTAGACTCACTGTCTCTGCCGTTCTTGGTGGAGCCCATACCCTTCTTATGAGCGAATAACTGTAAATTTATTCTTAACATGGTTTACACCTCCTCATATTCTATTTGCGCGAACCGGCCATACGAGCCGACTATCTGTTGGAAGCCCACCTCCATGGTTGCAAAAATGCAGCTGACCACATCCGGTGTGCCCTGGGGATAATCCCCCGGTAGTCTGAACTCCATTAGCCCGTCGCTAATCACTGCGCTGGAAATATCGACATGTGCCAATCGCTCCAGCGATCCTAAAATGGTATATGCAATTGCTGATATTGCGGCACATACCACATCGCTGCCCTCGGTGCCTGCTCCCGAATGTCCGGAAACTCGAAACCCGAGAACGTCCTGGTTACCGTCCACAAAAATACGAATAACAGTCATCAGGCATTGATTGTCTCAATCTGAACCTTGGTCAAAGGCTGTCTGTGACCCTGCTTCTTGCGGTAGCCCTTCTTAGGCTTGTACTTGAAGATGATGATCTTCTTGCCCTTAACGTTGTCCAAAACCTTAGCTGTAACTGCAGCACCCTCAACATAGGGAGCGCCAACCTTGCTGTCGGAATCTGTGCCAACAAAGAGGACCTTGTCAAATGTGACCTGCTCTCCAGCCTCGGCGCCCAGCTTCTCCATGTAAACCACGTCGCCCTCTCTGACTGTGTACTGCTTGCCACATGCCTCAATAATTGCGTACATACTTGCTCAACCTCCTTAACTTTAAGACTCGCCATGGGGGCGGCTGCCATAAAAATGCAACACTTAAAAAGCCCATTCTGAGCGGTAGCCGATATATAGTATCACCGGAGGGAGGAGGTGTCAACTGGTATTCAGTGAAAAGTGATGAGTGAAGAGTGATGAGTTCTGGACTCTATGATCCCATGGTCGTTTGGCGAAGCTATGCGACCCAGTGAATAGTTAAGTTTTGCTTTGAAGAGGACTCCAATAAATACAAAAACCCCTCAGACCTAGAGTTGCGGTTTGTGGGGTTATTAACTTCTATCAACTGTCAAAGACGGGTCTGTATATCTATATCTTTCAATTCTTCCGGAATAAGAACATTGTTTAGATAAGGTTCTGCCAGGTTTTGAGTAGGTGAATCTTATCCCCTGGCCCCTTGAATCTCTGCTTCTTCTTGAATGCCATAGTACTTTTTCACAGCTGCTCTGACATCCTCAAAAAGTTTGGCTGCATTTGTATGGCTAACAACACACACCGCATCAGGATTCTCTTCCAGCGTAGATATCATACCCCGTATATCTATATCTTTCAATTCTTCAGGAATAACAATATTCATGCTGGAAAGAAATTCTGCGAGTTCTTCCTCACCTAGGCTTGATAGTTTTTGGCGGTCTTCCGTTCCTTCCTCACATGCAGAGATAGACAAAAGGCACAGAGACATCACACAAATCGCTATGACTAACACAACAAACCTTTTCATATACAATATCCTCCTTGTCTTTCATTGTTTAAATTATGAGTATTTCTTAAGAGTTCTATTTTCTCAAGGGTAGAATTTCAGTTACATTTTCTCTGCAAGTGCATACAGGATGTTCCTCTTTTAACTCAAACAATACCGTTATTTCTTCTTGTCCTATCTCTGCCTTAAACTCTTCTGCGCTTTCAGTATCTTCAACGCATTCCCTTTTGTTTACGCAGTAATATCTTATTTTTGGGTTGCTTGTTGATGAAGGTTCTTCATCATATAATTCCGCTACAATAATATTTGGCACAAACAAATAACCTAGCAACATTACAGCAGCAAGAATCGCTGAATAAATCTCCTCTTTATAAGTTTCGCTTAAAAAGTACAAAGAGCGCCTATGTGTCCTCTGGTTACGAAACGTTTATATCATATTTGCATCGATATGTAAAGGTTCTTCCTCAACGAAGCTCTCTACACTTTTCACTTGGCGAAGCCCCGCTTCGCCATTCGCTCATACAATTTGTCCCTTTGGCATAGACTTTCCCGTAACTCTAACAGGAGAGCATTTTCGTGAGTACATTGAAAACCAAGGGGCTCAGTGCCCAGGAAGTATCTATCAGGACCATATACGACGGTCCAAATCGGCTGGCAGAGGCAAAGAAGCGAAATCTGCTGCTGGTGCTGCTGTCCCAATTCTGCGACGTTATGATAATTATCTTAATGATTTCCGCCGGGATTTCAATATACTTGGGAGATCGGGTCCAGGGGTTCATTATTCTGGGCATCGTCACCGTAAATGCACTGTTTGGCTTTATTCAGGAGTTCCGCACAGAAAAGGCCCTGGATGCCCTTAAGGCCATGGCTACCCCCACTGCGAAGGTAGTCAGGGATGGGCAGCTGCATAGTATCAGCGCCGAAGAAATTGTCCGGGGCGATGTGGTTATGCTGGGTGCCGGAGACCGAATTCCCGCAGACGGCGTCATTCTGGAATGTACCGGAGCTGCTGCAGACGAATCCCTGCTAAGCGGAGAATCCATGTCTGTAGATAAGGATTCAGGGGATAGTCTGTATATGGGAACCACCCTGTTGGCCGGCCACGCAATCATGGAGGTAACCGGTATAGGCATGTCCACAGAGATGGGCAAAATTGCAGGTATGCTAAGGGATATAGACAGAGAGACCACTCCCCTGCAGCAAAAGCTCAACAAGCTGGGCAAAGTGGTGGCCACGGTCTGTATTGCGGTGTGCGCCCTGGTAACGGTTTTGGGAATTATTACCGGCAAATCTGCCTACACCATGTTTGTATCGGGAGTCAGTCTGGCCGTTGCCGCAATTCCCGAGGGGCTGCCTGCCATTGTTACTGCATCCCTGGCAATGGGAGTCGGTCGAATGGCTAAGCGAAAGGCACTGGTGCGCAAACTGCCGGCCGTAGAGACTCTGGGCTGCGCCACTGTAATATGCACAGATAAAACAGGTACATTGACTCAGAATCGCATGTCCGTATCGGATACCTGGTTTGTCCCGGGGATGGAGTCCCGGGCTATGGATGTAATGGTGTCCTGTGTCAACATAAGCTATGGTGAGAATGGAGAGATACAGGGCACTCCTACAGAGACCGCACTGTACGGATATGCCTCCTCTACCGGGGTTCAGCCCTTGAAAATACTGGAGGAAATCCCTTTTGATTCCACTAAGAAATATATGGCCGTAAAGTGTTCCCAAGGGGCCGGCGCCCTGGTCCTTGCCAAAGGGGCCCCCGAGGTCATACTGCCCCTTTGCAGGCGGTCTGCGGCAGATGTGTACACCGCCGAGGTCCAGCTGCGGCGCATGGCCGAGGGCGGACTCCGGGTCATCGCACTGGCCTGGGGGCGATGCCCCACCGGCTGCAGGTTGAACATAGCCGCCACCGACCTGCAGCTGGCTGGGCTGGTGGGTCTGATGGACCCGCCCCGCCCGGAGTCCGCCGAGGCAGTGCGCAAGTGTCACAACGCCGGTATCAAGACAATAATGATCACCGGCGACAGCAAGAGCACTGCCATGGCCATTGGCCGCAGGCTGGACCTGCTCCGCCCCGGCGATGGGGCATTGACCGGCGGAGATATAGATAACATGACTCCGGAGGAGCTGGCCGCAGCCGCCAAGACCACCAGGGTGTTTGCCAGAGTTACGCCGGCCCACAAATTGGCCATAGTGCGGAGTCTGAAACAGTCCGGAGAAATTGTGGCCATGACAGGAGACGGGGTCAACGATTCACCTGCAGTCAAAGAGGCCCACATCGGCGTCAGCATGGGCAAGGGTGGCAGTGATGTGACCAGGGAGGCCTCTGCCATCAGCCTCATGGATGACAATTTTGCCACACTGGTCCACGCCATTGAGGAAGGCCGCCTGATATACAGCAATATTCTGCGGTTTGTTAAATACATGCTGGCAGGCAACCTGGGAGAGGTACTTACAATGGTTATTGCCATTATGTTGAACCTTCCACTGCCTTTGCTGCCTACACAGCTGCTGTTGGTAAATGTGATTACGGATGGTCTGCCTGCTATGGCACTGGGTTTTTCGCCTACATACAACGAGCTGATGCAGGTGCCGCCCAGAGATCCCAACAGCCAGATAATCAACAAAAAAACAGCCTTTCAGATTGCCTTGAGAGGCCTGCTGATTGGCTGCAGTACTGTCGGTATGTTTGTGCTTACGGACTATATGGGAGGGAACCTGTCCATTTGCCGTGGTTCTGCCCTGTCCATGCTGATTGTGTCCCAGTTGGTATATGTGTTTGGCTGCAACAGAGACGGGCGGCGGTTCTCACTGAGGAACATCTTTGACAACAAGATGTTGGTGGCAGCGGCGCTGATTTCCATATCCATATTGGCGGTGTGCCTGTACTGCCCTGTCCCTGCGGCGATGCTGGAGGTCACTCCTCCTACCCTGCCTATGTGGCTGTTGATTGCCGGAATATCCCTCAGCGGATTGCTGTTCTGACTTGCTAGTTTATTATCTCCTGACTGTCAACAGGGACAATTGATATCCATGTCTGGCCGGGGTTAAGCATTATCTCCTCTCCTGCTACGGTCCTGATCTCCGGTGCACTGCCTCTGGAGGTCTTGGTCCACAGGATTTGCTGGGCCATGCCCTCGGTAATATACCATCCGATGCCGTTGCCTGTCATGTTCACTTCCTGCATTCCCTCCGGGTCTCCGCTTACCGGGTTGCTCTCCATCCTGAGCATCAGGATATTGGACGTTGCCAATTGCTGTCCTGTGGCCATGTCGTATTGGGGAACGTCGTTTCTCCACCTGAGGTACATATGGCTGTCCGGATCCCAGGTAAAGCTGACGGAACAGTTCTTGTCGTAGCTCAAAACCACCTCATAGGCCTGCTTGCCTGAAGACGGGGTCTGGCATCCTTCCAGATATTTGAATACCTGATTGGGTGCATCCAGAGCAGTGTTGATATTGTTAGCTGTCATAACCGACTTTGCTCCCAAGGAGTTGAGCAAGGTCTTGCCGCCGGCTGCTGAAAATGCAGGAGACTGGCCATGAGCTGCGTCGAACCACTTGATTCCAAACAGGTTCTGCTCTATCTCCGCCTGGGCATATACGCTGGCTCCATTTCCAAATACCACGGCCTGATGCTCTGCTGCAATGTTGAGCATATAGTGTCTGAGTCCCCCCATATTGCCTACTGACAGGCTGTCGGGCATGTTCCAGTATATGGGCATCAATGTGGTAGAGCCCTTCTCTCCAACCATTTCGTATACCAATTGGGCCTCTCTGATGCCGCTGAGATACTGGGCAGCATTTCCCCGGTTGTCCACTACCACTGCAACAGGCCTGGTGCTGAAATCGGGCAATTTGAAATATGTATCGTAGACTACAGGTACAGGTGTAGGTGTGGCATCCGGCGTGGGAGTAGGCGTGGCATCCTGGGTTGGGGCCGGTGTGACGTCAGGGGACGCTGTGGGTTCTCCTGTGGCCCCCGGATCAGGTGTGGCTGTGGGAGTTGCTGCAGGAGTATATGTGGCTGTGGACGTGGGATCTGCCGTAGGATCCTCTGTGCCCTGGCCGGGTCCGGTGAATGCTTGGATAATATTCATAGTCAGAATTATCATAGCCAAAACAGCCACTATCAGGCACAATATCCTGACTGGCCGGGGCATTCTGAGAATAGCTCTCACAAATATGTTATAATCTGAACCTTTTCTGCTGGAAGACATAAATCACTCCTAAATAATACTGAAAGTTTACTACATGGTCTCTGCATAGTCAAACACACAGGGCCATAGAAGGGTTCCTGTGTGTATAGACGAGTTTCGGTTCGGTTTTGTTTTGTAATATGTTATTCCTTGGAAACAATTTGCTTCCCGGGCAGGAAGATTCTGGTGGGAATTGTATTCCCATCCATGCCGTTCAGCGCCTTGAGTTCCTCCACCGTTACCATATATCTGGCAGCCACATCCCACAGGGTTTCACCTTTTTCCGGATAGTATACTACCATTCCGCAGGAGAAGTTTGCCGGAAAACCGCGGGAGTCGGTGTTGAAGTCGCAGACCTGCTGAATTTCTTCTCTGCTGCAGGTGTATATCTCCATTCCCACTGTAAATCTGAGTCCCAGTCTCACCGGGCTGTTTACAGAACAGGAGATGTTCTTGATGCTGCCGATCACGTCGCACACGCCGCATCCCTCGCATCTGCTCATATCCCAGGCGGTATTTATGGGAACGGAGAAGTTGGCACCCATGAGGCCCTTGTCTCCCTGCTCGGTATACAGCACGTTTACGGACAGATTGCCCTTGACTGCTGTAGTGTTTTCGTGATTGGTTCCCTCCAGATTGTCCAAATGGGCCCAGACACCCACAATCTCTCCTACCTGAGCCTCCGGCAGCACCAATTCCTCGGTAAAGCCGGCTGTCTCAGTGCTGTGCCAGATACCGGACATGAAGGATATGGGCTGCTTCTCCCCAATGAGGGGCTGTTCCACCGAATAGCCATCCTTGATGTATTCCACAGTGCGCAGGGTTCCCGCCAGGCCCTCCACGCACAGAGTGGCTCCCAGTTCAATGGCCGTGGGCTCCCCGTCACTGTCGTTTACTATCTGTGCATATGGCGATTCCAACATAATCCCGGTTCTGAGCAGTGTTTCAGGCATCAACCCCTTGCAGTCCTCCTGAACTTCAAAGGGGACCTCCCTTTCCAGCAGCATAATAGTATTGCTGTCTGAGCCGGTATACAGCACTGACATGCGCATATTCCCTGCAATTGTTATCCGGTCGTAGTCCAATGTCCGGGATATGTCAGTGGGAGACATATCAAAGTGCAGGATTTTACCAATCATATCCCCTCCCTGGGGGGCCTCCAGAGTGGATACCAAATCCTTGCAGAAATGCAAATGGGCAGTACTTTCCAGAATCTGGGTCTGTTCCGTAACAATTTCCATAGCGCTGTCGCTGTTCACACCTGTGCAAAGCTGAATATCCTCGCTGCCCATAATCTCAACGGTGAGTTGCACCATGGTCTTCAGGTTGATTTTGCGGCTGTTGATTATTCCGCACTCTGTGCTGACGGTGGTTCCGCTAAGCAGGCAAATACTGTCGGGAGATGCTCCCTGAACCCATACCGTTGTTGTAAAGTCCCCGGGGACAGCCATGCTGTCATAGCCCCCGTTCTCATCTGCGTAGATCACTCTGTAGGTAATCTGGCCGCTGATTACTACCCTGTCGGTGTAGGGTTTGGCGCTGATCTGGGTCACCGAACTGGTTGCCAGAACGATCTCTGAAGCGTCGGGCTTCACATCCGGCACTATGCAGTCATTTTCCACCTTTACCTGCAGGGTTTCCCTGCCTATTTCCCGGTACGAATTAAATGTTTCCTTGATTATTTCCATCTATGTATCCTCCAATGTCCCATATTCCAAATAAACAGGCCCTCTATTAGATATGCATCCCGGGAGAAAATATGACTGCCGGGGCAGCTAATAGTTTTCACAGAAATTTGTCGGCAGAATAGAATAATGTATATTTCAAATAAAGGAGTTTAATTCGGTGCAAAGAGTCAGTATTAGAGACTTTGATCTGAGCTACCAGACCCCTGACCGGGAGGTTCGGGCCATAACGGGTGTGAATATAGATATAGAAGACCGGGAATTTGTGTCCATAATAGGACCATCAGGCTGCGGCAAATCCACTTTGCTGTCCGCCATCTCCGGCATGAACCGAAACGGCACAGGGCAAATGTGTATAAACGGCAACGTGGGATATATGCCTCAGCAGGATTGCCTGTTTCCCTGGCGGAGAGTTATGGATAACGTGCTGCTGGGTCCTGAACTTCACCACAAGGTGGATGGAACAGCCAGAGCCTACGCTTCCAAATTGCTGGACACCTATGGCCTGGGAGACAGCAAATATAAATACCCCAGGCAGCTGTCCGGCGGGATGCGTCAACGGGTTGCCCTTATCCGCACTCTTGTGTTCGGTTCTGACATTCTTCTGTTGGACGAGGCCTTTTCGGCTCTGGACTATCAGACCAGACTCAAGGTTGTGGATGACATATATTCAATTATTCGCAGGGAGAAAAAGACTGCCCTGTTGGTGACCCACGATATATCCGAGGCCATCAGCGTTTCCGACAAGGTATATGTAATGACGGGACATCCCGGCAGAGTTACCGCCTCCGTGGGTATCGAGTATCCCCGGGAGCTAGCCCCATCGGAACGCAGACAGGACCCGGGATTCCAGGATTATTTTCACAAATTGAGGGAGGAGCTGGAACATGAGCAGACAAGTTGAATCCGCCTCTTCTGAGAGACGATCATATCTGAGGGCCATTCGGCACAGGCGAAACCTGATAATTATCTGCAAGATAGCAATTATCATAGCCTTTCTGGGGATGTGGCAGCTGGGGAGCACACTGGGATGGATTAACAGCTTTATCCTGAGCAGTCCCCTGCGAATGATGGACAGCATCCTCTCTCTGGCTAAGGATGGGGAACTGTGGTACCACATTTGGGTCACCACATACGAAGTGGTGTTGGGATTCCTGCTGGGAACCACCCTGGGTGTTCTCATTGCAATTTGCCTATGGGCCTGGCCATTTGCCAGACAGGTGACAGAACCCTATCTGGTAGTATTGAACAGCCTTCCAAAAATTGCCCTGGGACCTGTATTTATCGTATGGTTTGGCGCCGGTCCCACATCTATAATTGCCATTACCATTGCCATTTCCGTTGTGGTTACCATTATGGAAGTGCTGAATGGCTTTATCCATACTGACCAGGCCTCTCTGACGCTGCTGCGTTCTATGGGTGCCACCAAGATGGGTCTGCTGACCAAAGTGGTTATTCCCGCCAATATTCCAACTATAGTGAACTCCCTGAAGGTCAGCGTAGGCATGTCCTGGGTTGGTGTAATTGTAGGTGAATTTCTCGTGTCCCGGGCGGGGCTTGGATATCTGGTGGTGTACGGAAGCCAGGTGTTTAAGATGGATCTGGTCATGGGAACCGTGCTTATCCTGGCCATAGAATGTACAATAATGTACTTGTTGGTTTCGCTGCTGGAAAAACGAGTGAAAGTGGAAGAATAGTCCAGTAGGAGGGAGTTTCTTTCTCCTCTCACACCACCGACGTGCCGTTCGGCATAGGTTTTTAAGTTCATATTAAAATCTTGATAGTAATCCAAAAGACTGACTAGGACACGCCTGGTCAGTTTTCTTTTTGGAATCGTGCTTATAAGAACAGTTTAGTAACTACGAATTGGTAATGGTCTCCACAGTTACCCCTCTGTATGCAAGTTCTCTCGGTACGACGAGTCTTAGCAGTCCACATACTCTTTTGCTCGCCATTTTCCATTGCTTGCAGAATATCACCTTTATCTGTGTCCTCAAATGCTCGTCATGCCCATAACCGACAAGGTGGAGCAAAACCTTTGCTATAATTTTAATAATGTTAATATTAAAGCATAGTCCACACTATATATTGTGTTTTCTCAAACAATTTGCAACATATTATGCGAATAATGCTTGACATAGTTGTAATTTGCCAATGTAATGTGGAAGTAAATAAAAGGAAGGTTGATACCATGTCAATATTTAGTGAAAGAATATCCGAACTGATGATTCAATACAGGCTAAGCCAAAAGGAATTGGCAACAAAGGAAATCGAGAAATATAGAAAATACTTGAAAGGAGTGAAATTATCGTGATAAACGGAAGAGCAGAAGAGTTTATCCAAGGTTTACACTATGGAGATGAGCGCTTTTTCCTCTATAAAGGGAATAAGTATTTTATTCAAGGGTACTATGAAAACGGAAAGCCTTTATTAGAACTTTACATTTTAGAGCCTGCTGACAACGACTTCAAATGTGAGATAGTATCTGCGGATAATAACTATCCCGTTGCAGATTTTGAAAACGCAAAAATTTTCCAAGGCAAATCCTTCTGGGAAATCGAAAAAGATATTGAATGGGTGGACTGCTAACGGCTCATACTTTACACGGTAGGGACTTATTCACTACCGTGTTATTTATTGTTCGCGGTTATATGCTAAGTAAAGGGCTTTAACCGTTATAATCAAAACCAAGTTATCGCTCATGCTGAGCACACTGCAAAGCAAAGGAGAGCGGTTACGCTCTCCTTTGTCAAATACGTATGAAGATCAGTTGTTTAGACAGGGGTTACGTTTACTGCCTTCTGTCCACGGGCGTCGCTCTCTACGTCAAAAGTAACTGTCTGACCCTCGTTAAGAGTCTTGAAGCCATCTACTTTGATAGAAGAGAAATGCACAAAAATGTCTGTTCCCTCATCAGAAGTAATAAATCCATAGCCCTTCTCTGCGTTAAACCACTTTACCTTACCTGTATTCATTAGTCCCTCCAAAAGTATGATTGTGTTATCAGTAACTAGGCTATTTTAACACTTGTAAAGGATTGTGTAAACAAAAAATGAAAAATTTGTCGAAATATATCCAAATACTGTATTTCAGAATCCAAAATTGCCAGGTTGAAGGTGATTTATCCTGCCCCATAGGCAAACATGGGAATAAAAAGCACCTGGGATGGCAGGCGGACAATGAAGTTGTGGATTTCTCGGAATGATGTTGACCTGGAGTCAGGTGATGCTGCGGTCTTCCGGCGTAAAAAAAATCCAAGTCCGAAGACTTGGATCTCTGGTGGGAACAACAGGGCTCGAACCTGTGACCCCCTGCTTGTAAGGCAGGTGCTCTCCCAGCTGAGCTATACTCCCTCAAAACCAGCCCGCTAATATTACAATAGAAATCCGGCTTCGTCAAGTAGTATTTTGAAACTTGTTATCCGGGCTGTTTCTCCAGCATTTCCCTCAGAGAGGACATCCTTTCGGATTTTGACTTGTTTCTCACCATGGTGGCCATGGTTTCCTGCAGACCCACCACCACCAACAGTTTGCGAGCTCTGGTAACTGCGGTGTACAGCAAATTGCGGTTCTGCAGCATGCGAGGCCCGCCAAACAGAACCAACACAACGCAGGGGAACTCGCTGCCCTGGCTCTTGTGCACCGTGGTGGCAAAGGCCTGCTCCAACTCCTCTATATTGGAATAGTCATAGGTGCAGAACCTGCCATCGGTTAACTCCACTGTAATGGTTCCGGCGGCGTTGTTTATCTCCCGGATAGTGCCCAGGTCTCCGTTATATACTCCAAATTCTGCCTCGATCTGGCCTGCCCTGTAGCACTCCATGTCATAGTTGTTCTTGTTCTGCATAACCCGGTCGCCAACACGGAATACCACATCACCCATTTTGCGCTCAGCCTTGTGGAGTTCCTGGGGGTTCAGGGCCTGTTGGAGCACCTTGTTCAGCTCAACTACACCGGCTTCGCCCCTCCTGGTTGGAGTGATTATCTGAATATCTGCAGCCGGGTTAAAGCCAAAGGTCCCAGGCAGCTTGTCCTTGCACAGTGTAATTATCTTTCGGTAAAGGGTGTCGGAACTGTGGGCGGGTATGTAGTAAAAGTCCTTGTCCTTCACGTTGCAAATGGGCATTTCTCCCTGGTTTATCCGGTGGGCGTTGGTAATGATCATGCTCTCTGCAGCCTGACGGTACACCTGGGTCAGGTAGACAACAGGGCATATGCCGGATTCCATTATATCCTGCAGAACCTTGCCCGGTCCAACTGAGGGCAGCTGGTCTGCATCCCCTACCAATGCCAGACGACAGCCCGGCTTAATGGCCAACAGCAGCGCCTCCATCAGCTGGATGTCCATCATTGACATCTCGTCCACTATTACCACGTCTGCATCCAGGGGATTGCTGCGATTTCTGTTAAATACAGACCTGGTCTTAGACTGATCTGAATATGTGATTTCCAGCATGCGGTGAACGGTTTTCGCATCTGCTCCAGAGGTTTCCGTCATTCTCTTGGCAGCCCGTCCTGTAGGCGCAGCCAGTGACACCACCAGGCCGCTGCCCTCAAACAGTTCTACCATGCAGCGAATAGTGGTGGTCTTGCCTGTTCCCGGGCCGCCGGTAATAACTGTAACCCCATGGTGGATAACACTCTCCACCGCCGACAGCTGTTCATCGGACAACTCTGCGCCGCCTAGGAAGGAATTGCCCACCATTTGGCCCAACCTGCGTTCCAATATCTCTGTGTTGGGAAAGGTTGCCGGCACCAGCTCCTGCAGCCGTCTGGCCACACCTGTCTCTGCGGTATACAGATCCGGCAGATAAATGCGCCGCTGGCCATGTATATCCATGCTGATCAGCTTGCGTACAGACAACATGTTCTCCAGAGCCGGCACCAGGTTCTGGGGGTCAGCACCCAGCATGTCCGCAGTGGTGTTTATCAGGCTGTGATCCTCCAGGCATGTATGGCCGTTCATGGAAGTGGCGGACAGGCAGTTGCGCAGTGCCGCCTCCATCCGGTTGGGAGAGCTCATATCATACCCTATCTGGGCAGCAATCTGATCCACGTGCCTAAAGCCAATTCTGTATTCCGGATTTGCCAATATATAGGGATTGGACTGAACCAGTGCCAGACAAAGGGGACCCAGGCTGTTGTACACCTTGTAGGCCACGTTGGCGCTGAGCCCTATCTGGGCAAAATAGGTTACTACCTCCTGCATGGCCCTCTGGGCCACGAAGCTCTGGGAGATCTCTCTGGCCTTGCTCAGACTGATTCCCTTGACCTCCGCCAGCCTGTCGGGCTGTTCCACAATTACGTCCATGGTGTGTTGGCCAAATTGGCGGACTATTCTCCGAGCCAGAGCCTTGCCTACTCCCTTGACCACTCCCGAAGAGAGATATGCCAACACGTCATCCTCGGATTGGGGCAGGGTCTTTTCATAGGATTTGACCTTGAACTGGCGACCGTAGACCGGGTGCTCAACCCAGCTGCCTGTGGCCTCGATGTATTCTCCGCAATTGATTAAAGGCATAGTGCCTGTCAGCACACATGCCTCTCCTGATTCGGCAAAAACACGGATTATTGCATAACCCGTATCCTCACCTTGAAAAACTATATCGACTATGCGTCCCTTGAGGGAGTCCATTACTGTTCTCCGATGCTCATGCGGTTAACCAGCAGCAGATATCCCACCTTGAGCATGCCATCCAGAATGTAGATCTCCGGCATAACGTTTGCCCTGGCCAGCTGTATTGAGAATGCGGAACATACCCACAGCAGCACTGCCCTGATAATCAGATAGAGAACCGTTAAAATGAGATAGTCCGTATACCTGCGCATAAAGGCGGTGGTGACGGAATTGATGGATTTGCGAATATACTTGTTGGAATACATTACCATTCCCTTGTAGAGACCGATAATGTATATCTTGATCAATACATATACCAGCAGCACCACCCACACGCTGACCAGTGCCAGAATGGATGACAGGATGAGCTGGAATCCCTTGATGCTGCCGCTCTTGGAAATAACGGTCACCGTAGGTATGATTGCCAAAACTGCCATGGCCATGAACAGTATCAGGGAAACTGCTGATATCATGGTAACTGCCAGGGACCTGGGGTAGATGCGGGCCGCTCCCACCCAGAAGTTGGTCAGCTCAGGCCTCTTGGCACCTACAACACCTGCAAAGGATTGGGTGTTCTTGTTCTTGTCATAGGTCTTGATCTTGTTAATGTCGGATTTTCTCTTAAAGAATCCGCCGATAAAGAATGCAGCCACTACCAGAACCACCACCACACCTATTGCTGCCAAAACGCCAATAGGCAGCTTGATGGGGCCGATGCCTCTGGACAGCAGATTGCTTGCCAGCTTAATCAGCTCAGATAATATCTTGAGAGGATCCTCTACTCCCATGGTTACGCATATACCAACCAAAGTGACCAGGACAATATCGACTGCCACCAGTACGACAGCCGTCAATAGCCCTAATATATATAGGGGAAGTAGATTCTTGTGTTTGCTCATTTTGTCAGATTACCAATCCTGTGCTGCAATATATGCGGCTGCCTGCCTGATGCATGACTGATGCAGCTTGCATACCAAGCCTGTGCCATGGGTGGTGCTGTTCTTAAAGTGAATGCAGAATACGCCGTTCATGTTGTTGCCCTTGACCTTGTCCAGGTTAGTCCCTGCACCATAATCACCACTTCTCCAGCTGATCCATGCGCCCTCGCCTGCGGAATCGTTGCCTGCATGGGCATAGCCATTCATGGAAGCTGCCATAGTTGTGCCATTAACCACTACCACAATAGCTCTGCGCTCCCAGCTGTCTCTGCCGCCATAGCAGGAGCGGAACTTAGCCGTATCGGCGGCGGAAACCGTCTCCACGTCGGCGTGGTTAGTTCCATAAGATCTCATAACTGTAAACTTAACACCGGTGGCCACATCAGTAACCACGGCTCTGTCTCCGGTGCCAAATATGTATTGTGCCTCGCTCCACCAATCGTACATATACATGCTGCCGGTTGGGTCGTTGCGGCTGGCTACAATCTTGCGCATAGAGGCCAGTGTGTTCCGTCCCACTATGCCGTCCACCGTAAGGTTGTATTTCTTCTGATAGCGTCTGGCTGCATCGATAGTGATCTCGCCGTAATATCCGGTGGGCTCCACGGACAGGAATCCCAGATCGGACAGCAATTGCTGTATTTCCAGAATCTCGGCCCTGGTATATATACCCTGGACTATCTCCAATGTCTCCATATATGAATCCGCCGAAAGGCTGGCCAGCAACCTATATGTATCATTGCCCACAACGCCATCGGGTGAAAGGTTGTACTCCTTCTGAAAGGCCTTGACTGCCGCCTCGGTAACTGCGCCGAAATATCCGGTGCACTCCGAGTCAAAATAGCCAAGAGTCTTAAGCTTCTGCTGGAGGTTCATAACGTCGTCGCCCTCCATGCCTACCCTGAGCACCGGAGTTGCCGCTGAGACAACAGGTGCCGAGGTTATCATCAGCAACATGCTGACAACCACCAGCAAAACAGATACAAGCTTAGAAAAACGTCTCATGGAACCTCCCTAACCATATACAGGTATAAACAAATATAACCTGTGTTATTATAGCACCAAACCCACAGCCAGGACAACCCATACAAAACCCCGACCTTGAAAGAGATCGGGGCCGGTTTTCCATATGGTATTGGCAGTGGGAAAATCAGTCTGTAAATTCCAGGACGATGATCTGTCCATAGGCCTCATCAGCCACTATTCCTATGCCCAATTTGTTATAGCTGTCCCCTACGATGTTGCGAATGTGCTCCTCTGAACTGGTCCAGGACTCAAAGGCCTGTTCCACCGATGAATTTCCCGCAATATTCTCACCGGCTGCTCCGAACTGGATGCCATAGGCGGTCATCATCTCAAACGGGTTGCCATAGGTGGCAGAAATGTGTCCAAAATAGTTGTTATCTGCCATGTCTCTGGCCTTGAGCAAGGCAATGTGACACAGGCTCTCATCCAGAGTCAGATCCGGCAGGCCGGCCTGGTTCCGGACCTCATTTACCAGGGATAACATTTTGAGCTCTTCCTCACCGGGCTTAAACTTCCCTTCCTCTTCTTCATCGTCACCTGCGGTATTTACTCCGGTATCCACATAGGTGTGCTCCACAGTTCCCACCATACCCGTTTCCGGCACATAGACTATCAGCCAGCCGCGGCTCTCTCCCAGCACCTGCACTGTACTGCCCTGTTTCAATGTGCCGATTACATCGAAGCTCATTCCACAGCCGTTCCTCACATTTAGCACCTCTGCAGTTACAATTGCAGTATTGTCCTCGGTATCATTTTCCACCTGGGCCACAGCGGTGGCGCTCATAAACACCGCCATAGAAACCGCCAATATAGACAAGACTATTGCCAAATATTTCTTCATATAAAAAACTACCTCCTGTACTATTCGGAGGTAGTTTTAGTAAAATTTGCGGTTTTATTCCCCAGGATGCACTAATATGCTCTGCCCCAGATGACCATCTTGGATGCAGGCTTGCCGCAGCACACGCAGGTGTCTCCAATATGCTCCTGCCGGAAGGGAATGCACCTGGATGTGGCTCCTGTCATCTCCTTAATCTTGTCCTCGCAGGCTCTGTCTCCGCACCACATTGCCTTGACAAATCCGGGGTGTGTGCTGATGATGTCGCTCATCTGATCCATGTTCCCGGCGGAGAATGTGTGCTCCTCCATATGGGCCAGTGCCTTGGCATACATGCCGTCGTGGATCTGATCCAGTGTCCCGGCAACTGTCTCTGCCAGATTGTCCAGAGACACACTCTGTTTCTCTCCATTGTCCCTGCGGACGATGACACAGCAATTGTTCTCTATATCCCTGGGACCAATCTCAATCCTGAGAGGTACACCCTTCATCTCATACTCGGAGAACTTCCATCCCGGCATTCTGTCGCTAAGGTCGGTGTGGACTCTGTAGCCTGCAGCCTTGAGTGTGGCCTCCAGCTCCTTGGCCTTGTCAGCCACTCCCGGCTTTTGCATCTGGATAGGTACAATAGCCACCTGAATGGGAGCAACTGCAGGAGGCAGTACCAGGCCGTTGTTGTCGCCGTGGACCATAATGATTGCTCCGATAATACGAGTGGACATTCCCCAGGATGTCTGGTGGACGTACTTCTGCTGGTTGTCCTTGTCTGCAAACTGGATGTTGAATGCCCTGGCAAAGCCATCGCCAAAGTCATGGGATGTACCTGACTGCAGTGCCTGACCGTCGTGCATCAGAGCCTCGATGGTGTATGTGGCTCTGGCTCCGGCGAACTTCTCCTTGTCGGTCTTCTGTCCCTTGATTACAGGAATAGCCAGTGCATCTCTGCAGAAATCTGCATACACATTGAGCATGCGCTGTGTCTCTGCCTCGGCCTCCTCTGCAGATGCGTGGGCAGTGTGTCCCTCCTGCCAATAGAACTCCCGGGTCCTCAGGAAGGGGCGGGTGTTCTTCTCCCAGCGGACAACGGAAACCCATTGATTGTACAGCTTAGGCAGGTCTCTGTAAGAGTGGATAATATCTGCATAGTGGTCGCAGAACAGAGTCTCGGATGTGGGGCGCACGCACAGTCTCTCCTGGAGCTTGTCTGAACCGCCATAGGTAACCCAAGCTACCTCAGGAGCAAATCCCTCTACGTGATCCTTCTCCTTGTCCAGCAGGCTCTCGGGGATGAACATCGGCATAGCCACATTCTCATGACCCAGCTCCTTGAACTTGGCGTCCAGAATGTGCTGGATATTCTCCCATACAGCATAGCCGTAGGGTCTCAGAATCACACAGCCCTTGACGTTGGAATAGCTGACCATCTCGGACTTGGTCACCACGTCGGTATACCATTGGGCAAAATCTGTATTCATGCCGGTAATCTGGTCGTTTTTCTTAAACTCTGCCATATTAATTTCCTCTGTTATCTCAATATTATCCAAAAAATTATCAGTAGATTTTAGCATAAGAGCCTGGCTGTTGCAACAACCAGAACCTCTATTCCCAGGCCTCGTCCGCAATCTGTCAGTCCCTCTCCGGTGGTGGCGGTAATGCCAATACGCTCACTTGGCAGTCCTGTAAGCTCTGAAAGTCGTCTCTTCATATCTGAAATATAAGGCGACAATTTAGGCCTGAGACACTCCACAGACATGGAAATTGACACCAGTTCTGCCTTGTCCATGTGTTCCAGCGCGGCCAGGAGGTATACGCTGCTGTCCTTAATGCCCTGTTCCAGACAGAGTTTGTCGGCACGGGCTCCCAGAATATTGACTCCTGTAATGCCGGAAATTGCATTGGTCACTGCATGGAGGATTACATCTCCATCACTGTTTGCCTCCAAGGGTCTGTGGTCCGGAATAGTTACTCCGCAGAGAACCAATTCACCCTGAGTTCCCTCAGAAGCGAACCTATGGCTGTCCTGTCCAAAGCCACAGCAATACATGCTGCCATTATCTCCCGGGAACAATCTCAGATCCTCCGGAGTTGTGAGCTTGATATTGGAATACTCTCCGGGGACAATCAATACCCGGGCGCCGGTTCTCTCTGCCAGAGCACCATCGTCGGTAGCTGTGGCGTCAAAGTATTCCCCATATGCCATGGCTGCAACCTGCGCCCTCATGCCTTGAGGTGTCTGGGCCGCCATCAATGTGCTGCGGTCAGGCGTACCGGCCACATAGCCATCCGGCCCCATTGCCTTGATGGTGTCCTTGACAGCTACGCCGGGAACAACTGCCTCAGCCCTGTCCAGGCCCTCCAACACAGTGTCAATCAGATCCTGAGACACAAAAGGTCTGGCCCCGTCGTGGACCAGCACCTTGGTGGGATGCAGCTCAGCGCCGGCCAGGTATCCATTGCGGACAGACTCCTGACGAGTAGGTCCACCGGGAACTACCTTGAACAGTTTAGTTATATTGTATTGTTGTGCCAGTGAAAAGATATGTGCCATGCGGTCAACTGCCGTTGTAACCACGATGGCGTCGATACCCGGATTGTCATTAAATGCCTGCATTGACATGGCCACAACCGGCTTGCCTGCCAGGGTCATCAGCTGCTTATCGCAGCCCATACGGGTCCCGCTGCCACCGGCTGCAATTATCGCAACAACCATACTGTGTGCCACCTCATTCTGCGGCCTTGATAGAGTCAATAAGACGTTCCTCAAGGGGACCCAGGTCCTCATGGAGCACAATAGACAGCTCGCTGACCAGTATGTGGCGCGCTGTTCCCAGCATCTTGCGCTCACCTGTAGACAGGCTCTTGCGCCGGTCTCTCAGGGTCAGTGCCTTGACAATGCCGGCCACCTGATAGATGTCCCCAGTGCCGATTCTGTCCATATTTTCCTTGTATCTCTTGCTCCAGTTGGCAGATGTATCCTCCTCCACAGCTCCATTGCTCATAAACTCGAACACACCGTCTGCCGTGGCCCTGTCCACAGTATAGCGGATACCAATCCGCTCTGCGTTGGCTATAGGAACGCGAACAGTCAGGTTGCCAACGAGAATGTTGATGACATAGTAGTCCTGTGCGACGCCCATTGCCTCCATATTCTCAATCCCCACAACTGTCCCGGCTCCGTGGAGAGGATATACAACGTGGTCTCCAATATTAAACATAAGTTTTCCTTTCTATAGACCTACCAACAAGCCAATCTCCAGGAGGTTCAGCGTTCCAACCGCACCTCAAATCTATCTATCCTCAAGTCCTTGGAATCAATAAATTGATCCCTGTCAAAAATGACTGCCGCAATGGCAGAAAGCTGTACTGTGTTTTTCTTCAGCCAAATAGGTGTAGTCAGATGGAGAATCCGACATAGCTCCAATAGGCCCTGCTCTAATTGGTCGTGGAAAGACAAATCCTGGTCATCTACCACAATCGTAGCGCTGTCTACAATATGACTATCTTTAATACAATTGCCGGTAAGAGTCATATATCCTCGCAAAGCCACAGTTTCGTTGTTTATATAATATCACAAAATAGCCCTTTTGGGGCATGGGAATTTTGACGGAAATTTACTGAGTTTTGCGTATTGACACTGTTCAGTATATGTCTTATGATGTCGGTGTTATGTTATCTAGTATTGGAGGCTACATCATGTCGAGAACTAAATTGTTAGATCGGATTTTGCCGAATTATACCAGGGGCGAAGAAATATTTAACATGGTAACCCATATCGTGGGTGGAGCATTTGGCATAGCAGCCTGCGTCCTGTGTGTGGTCTTCTCAGCTATACACCGTAATCCCTGGGCGGTAGTGGGCAGCGCCATCTATGGAGCCAGCATGATCATCCTGTATACTATGTCCAGCATCTACCATGGGCTGAGGCCGGGCACTGCCAAGAAGGTAATGCAGATTCTGGACCATTGCACCATATATCTGCTCATTGCAGGGACCTACACTCCCATTCTGTTGGCGGGAATTCGCCCTGCCCATCCTGTATTGGCATGGGTGCTGTTTGGGCTGATCTGGGGCATTTCTCTGATAGCTGCCACTTTGAATGCCATTGACCTTAAATCCTTTAAGAGATTCTCCATGATATGCTATATTTCATTGGGATGGATGGTGGTTGTGGCCATCAAACCCACACTGGAGGCTGTTACTGTTCCCGGCATGTTGTTCCTATTTCTGGGAGGCGTATCCTACACCGTAGGTGCAGTGCTGTATAACCTGGGCAAGAAAAAGAAGTTTATGCACTCTGTATTCCATATTTTTGTGGTGCTTGGATCCCTGCTGCAGTTCTTTACAATCCTGTTTTACGTAGTCTGAGATCGTTTCCCCGGCCCAGGCTTCCTGCGGAGGGGCGTATCCACCTTAACAGAATCATGGTCTGCATAAAAAAACCGACTGGGTTATTGGCCTAGTCGGTGAATTTTATGTATCGGGATAAGTGGCTTATTTATCTTCCCTTGTCAGCTGGTAGGAGTTGCCGTCCTGGATCAGCTTATAGATAGCGTCGCTGCTGTTATCCAATGTGGCGATGAACTGAACATAGGCTGTGCCGAAGTGGTTCAGATAGCCCTTCCAGGAAGTGATTCCGTAGTTCTTCTCGTAGGAACCCTGCTTATCATTCTCAATCTGTGTCTTGGCATATTGCTTAATGTCTGCGTCTGTGGCTACCAGGCCCTCTTTGTCTGCAATGTCAAAAAGTACGAAGTTCATCTTCCAGTTGCGGTTGATATAATCCTGGAATGATGCCCAGTCATATGCTGTGCCCACAACGTAGTAATAGGTATAGAACTGGCAGGCTGCATCGAAGGAGTCGATACCCATGCTGGCATTGGATGAGTATTGATTATAGATGGACTGAATCTGGGTCTGATAATAGTCGATATACTCTTTAACAAAAGCATTGCCCTCTTCGGAAAGCTCATAACCGGCTATGATATCATCCATAACAGCAGACAGGTACATATCCTTAACCACGTAGTCCTTGTGCTCCTGAATGGTGGAAACTCCCAGGGGATCCTTGAGATACTTCTTAACATTCTCATCTGTGGTGGGAAGGTTGGCTCTGCCATAGATTGTAACCTTAAACTTTACATCCTTGCCGGCCAGGTCCTTGGAGTTATAGTCCTCGGGGAACTTAAGGTCCAGCTCGAACTCCTCGCCCAGCTTCTTGCCATTCATGCCGGTGTCGAATCCGTCGATGAATGTGTAGCTGCCCATAACGTACACATAGTTCTCGGCTGTGCCGCCGTCAAAGGTCTTGCCATCCACATAGCCGGTGAAGTCCATGTTGATAACGTCATCCATGGTAACTGTCAGCTGCTCATCTGTATAGGCGGGCTTGTCAGTTGTGGCATCTGCCGTCACATCTGTTGTGGCGTCCTTGGGGGCGTCCTTGGTGACGTCTGTGGTGGCATCTGTTGTGGCGTCTTTCGTAACGTCTGTGGTCTTGTCTCTCTCAAGCTTAATCCACTCCAGCTTGTTGGTGGTGGATGCGTTGGCATATGTTCCCAGCTGGTACCGCATGGTGTACTCTGCCCGATCCTCGTCTACTGTAACAGAGTGTCCGGTATATGTGCCGGCTGTCTTGATGTAGCCATCTGTATAGTATTTTGCCTTTCCGCATCCTGCAAAGGATACAAGCATTGCAATGCATAAAATAACACAAGTAAGCTTCTTCATTTCGTGTTCCTTTCATCTCTGTGATGTCGTACAGGGCGACTACCGCAGTATCTTACCATAATTATATTTAAAAATAAATACTCAAAGTCATTGGGAGGAATGGTGCTATTTATCCTCTCCGGAGGCTTCCGGATCCTGTTCTCCCTTGTCGGCAGCTTCATCCTCGGCGGGTGTATCAGTATTCTCTGCATTCCCCTGATTCTCAGGCTGCTTTGCAGCAGCATTCCTGGCTGCCTGCTTGGCCTCCTTGATCCGGTTGTAGTACTCCATTCCCTGGGAGAATATAGCCTCGAACTCCTCGGCATCCACCTTCTCGTTCTCAATCAGAACACCGGCCAGAGCGTGGAGTTTGTCTATGTTCTGCTGAAGCAGATCCAACACCTCTCCATACACCTTATGGATAATGTCCTTGATCTCGTTGTCAAGGATGCGGGCAGTCTCCTCGCTGTAGTTCCTGACAGTTCCAAAGTCCTTGCCGATAAACACCTCGTCTCCCTCGGAGCCGAAGATCATGTTCTCAAAGTTCTTGCTCATGCCGTATTTGAAAATCAAATTGCGGACCATGTTGTTTACCTGCTTAAGGTCATTGCCTGCGCCGGTGGAAACCTCACCCAGCACCAACTGCTCGGCAGCTCTGCCTCCCAAGGCAACCTTAATGGACTCCATAAAGTCGCTGTATGTGTAGTAGTCCTTCTCCTCTTCAGGGCGGAAGGAGGTGTAGCCTCCTGCCATTCCTGCAGGAATAATAGTGACTCTGTCCACCTTCTGATTGGAGGAAACCATCTTGACAACCAGGGCGTGGCCTGCCTCGTGATAGGCAGTGAGCCTCTTGGCCTTGTCGCTGACCACACGGCTCTTCTTCTCGGGGCCCATCATAACCTTGTATGTGGCCTCTTTAACGTCCTCCATGGTGATGAATTTCCTGTTGTTGCGGACAGCCAGCAGTGCAGACTCATTGAGCAGGTTCTCCAGATCTGCTCCGGTAAAGCCCTGGGTGTTCTTGGCAATTTCCTTGAGATCCACATCGGAGCCCAGTCGCTTGTTCCTGGCATGAACCGCCAGTATCTCCTCACGTCCCTTGACGTCGGGGTATCCAACCACCACCCGGCGGTCAAATCTGCCGGGACGAAGCAGAGCAGGGTCCAGTATGTCGGGGCGGTTTGTGGCTGCCATTACAATGACTCCCTCGTTCTGCTCAAATCCATCCATCTCAACCAGCATCTGGTTAAGAGTCTGCTCTCTCTCGTCGTGGCCGCCTCCAAGTCCGGCACCTCTGTGTCTGCCTATGGCGTCAATTTCGTCTATAAAGATAATGCTGGGAGCGGCCTTCTTGGCCTGACCGAACAAATCCCTGACACGGGAAGCTCCAACACCTACAAACATCTCCATAAAGTCGGAACCGCTGATTGAGAAGAAGGGCACATCTGCCTCTCCTGCAACAGCTTTTGCCAGCAGGGTTTTGCCTGTTCCGGGAGGGCCCACCAACAGGAAGCCCTTGGGAATCCTGGCACCCATCTCTGTATACTTGGCAGGGTTTTTGAGGAACTCTACAGCCTCTTCCAGCTCTTCCTTCTCCTCCTTGGCTCCTGCTACGCTGTCAAAGGTAATCTTCTTCTTCAGGTCCTTGGCCATACGGGCTGTGCTGCGGCCAAAGTCCATGGCGCTCTTGGTGCCTGCTCCCGCACTCTGGCGCATTATGAACATCATCAGCAGAATCAGGCCCAGTGCAAATACTGCAGGCACAACATAGGAAACCCATTGGGGAATAGTTGTCAGCCGCTTGGCTGCCAGATATTGAATCTTGCCCTCATCGTAGAGCTGCTGTACTCTCTGGGAACCGGTGGTAAGGTCCGCAGGTATAGCTGCAGTCAGGAACTTGATTCCTCCATCCTTCTCTGCTGTCAGCTCGGCAATAATGATTGCCTTCTCGCTGTCAATAACTATACCGGTGATTTCTCCCTTGTTGGCAGCCTGGATAATATCTGAAAACTTAGCATCGGAGGAGTCTGAGGCTCCGGGCATAAACGCCATTACCAGCAGTACTACTGCAATGAGAATCATCAGGTAGAAGCCAATGCCTCCCAGTTTCTTCTTGTTCTTCAATTTAACTCTCCTCCAAAACTATTCGTAAATCTCTGATTTCAAAACGCACAACTCCGGAACATTTCTGTATTTTTCCGCAAAATCCAGTCCGTATCCCACGACGAATTCGTTAGGCACCTCAGCACCAACATAATCACACTCCATGGGGACTCTGCGGCCTGAGGGCTTGTCAAATGCGGAAACCACCTTAAGTGAAGCAGGGTTGCGCAGTCTGAGCACATCCTTAAGCTTGTTCATCGTAAGGCCGGAGTCGATAATGTCCTCTACCAGCAAAACGTGGCGGCCCTCCATCTTGGCGGTTACATCCCGGAGAATCTTGATCTCTCCGGAGGTTGCGCTCATATTGCCGTAACTGGAAACAACCATAAAGTCTATGGACAAAGGCAAGTCTATATACTTGATCAGGTCCATCATGAAAACCGATGCGCCCTTGAGAATACCTACCACAAGTAATTCTTTACCTGCATAGTCCCTGGTAATCTGCCGGCCAATACCCTTGACCATTTCAGCAATCTGTTCCTCTGTCATCAATACCCTGCTAATATCCTTTTTCCAATACATGGTATCTCTCCTCTATATTCGCGACAATTTTTTTATTTTATCATGCGGGTTAATTCTAATCAATTCGCAATACCAAAACTTTTTTTGAATCCGGGGTGGGTGCAAACCCGCCAAAGGCCCTGTATTGCGGGGCGCCCAGCACAGTGGATCCGCAGGCAATGACCCATACTCCATCCCTGAGGCCGGCAGGAATCTTGGTGTCTATCATCCAATCCTTGAGCTTCTTGGATCCTCCATTATCCAGTCTGAACCTGTCACCGGTGAGACGGTATCTGAGCACCGGAGGTTCGTCCAGCTGCTGCACCGCATCTGCGTCAAAGCACATGGTGTGCATGTATTCACCGGGCTTAGGTCTGCTGTTCAGCCTCTTATACAGCTTAACGTCCCCGGTGCAGTCCCATACCTCCTGTGTCATCCGGGGCAGCGGAGGCTGCGGGGCACATTGCAGCATGTGGCTGCAGCATATGGTTATCCTGTTATATGCCGCTGCAGCCGCTAATCCATGGGGCAGAGGCAGCTGTTTGCCTGTCTTGTCTGCTATGGCCATTATGGCCTCCACATGACTGTTGGCAATATCTACCAGGTCTCCCTTGACTGTGGCAATAGCTCTGCGTACAGCTCTCTTTGCCAGGGCAGTATCCGCATCTCCGATGATTCCGGCGTCCAGCACCACCTTGGTGCCCGGTGATTCCTCCACCAATGCCCTGCGGAACACCTTCTCAGCCATGCGGTCCAGGCAGTCCGAATCCTCCCGGGCCAGGTCAGCCAAGTTGTTAAGCTTGTCCGCCAGGTCTACGCCGTAGTTGTGCTCCACATAGGCAAACAGGTCATTGCGTACCGCATTTCTCCTGTATGAGTTGTCCGAATTGGTGCTGTCGGTAGTGTAGGGGATGTGGTTGGCATGCACATATTCCATAATCTGTGCCCTGGTCAGGTCCAGCATAGGCCGCAGAATGTCTCCCGAGACGTAGTCCATACCCCGCAAGCCCCGCAATCCGGTGCCTCTCAATATATTCATCAGCACCGTTTCTGCCCTGTCGTTGCCGTGGTGGGCGCAGGCAATGAACCTGTATCCCCTGCGGTGTGCCTCTTGCCTTAGTTCCTCATATCTGGCCACTCTGCCGGCCTCTTCCAGGGATATACCCCTTTCCCCGGCTTCCATGGGAATATCTCTGGCAACTGCGCTGCAGGAAATGCCCTGCTGCCGGCAGTATTCCAGCACATGTTCCTGATCTGCCAAGGCCTCGGCACCTCTGATACTGTGGTTTACATGGAGCACATGGAGCTTGTCCCTGTCCTCTGTCTGCATCAGCACATGGAGCAGAAACATGGAGTCCGGTCCGCCGGAGACACCAATAACCAAACCACTGCCGTCGTAGCCGCAGCGATGGTATAAATTGTGTCTGATGTGGTCAATAGTTACCATTGCTAATAATCCAGTTCGTCGAATCTGGTATATTTACCTGTCCATGCCAGTTTGACGGAACCGAGAGAACCGCTCCTGTGCTTAGCTAAAACGATTTCCACCGGGTATGTGTCCGGGATGGCCTGGTCTGTAACGTCGGCTCCCTTCTTCTTGGTGTCGTTGGCGATGAACATGACGATATCTGCGTCCTGCTCAATTGATCCGGACTCTCTCAAATCCGACAGGGCAGGTCTGTCCCTCTCCTCTGCAGCACGGTTTAACTGGGACAGCAGCAGAATAGGCACATTCATGTCCTTGGCCAGAATCTTGAGAGCTCTGGTGATTTCGCCGATGGCCGTGGCTCTGTTATCGCTCCTGGATGTGGTCTGCATCAATTGCAGGTAGTCGATAACAATCAGGCCCAGACCGTTCTTTTGCATCTTGAGCTTCTGGCATTTGGCCCTGATGTCGGACACTGTAACACTGGCTGTATCATCCAGGTACAGAGGAGCCTTGGAAATCCGGGTCATGGTGGAGGCATAGCTGTCCCAATCCTCATCGGAAAAGTCTCCGGTCTTGAACTTCTTGGAATCGATCATGGCCTCGCAGCTCACGATTCTGTTTACCAATTCCTCCTTGGACATTTCCAGGCTGAATACTGCAACAGGCAGGTTTGCCTTGAGTGCAGCGTGGGTTGCAATATTTAGTGCCAAAGCGGACTTACCTACGCCGGGTCTGGCAGCCAACAGTACCAGGTTGCCGTTCTGGAATCCGGCAGTCATGTTGTCCAGGCTGCGAAAACCGGAGGGAACGCCGGACAGCTTGCCCTTGTTCTTGTATCTCTCCTCCAGAAGCTGCAGTGACCTTACTGTGGCGGACTCGATATGCTCTAAGTCCTTGCCTCCGTCGGAGGCGTCCATATCAAAGAGCATCTGTCGGGCCTGTTCCTTAACCATGGATGGATCATCCTGTCTGGCATAGCACTGCTTTGTAATAGTTCCCGCAATAGCAATCAGCTTGCGCAGGTCCGAATGTCCCTTGACAATTCGGGTATAATGCATGACGTTTTCCACAGTGGGAACACCTGTGGCCAGGTCCGCCAGATACGGAATACCCCCCACTCTGTCCAGGGTACCTTCCTGCTCCATGCGCCCAGCAACCGTTATAATATCTACGGGATTTCCCCCGTTGTATTGGTCGGAAATGGCCCGGAAGATATCCCTATGGGTCTGCATGTAGAAGTCATCTTCCCTGAGATCCACAATTATCTCCGGAATGCACTGGGCAGAAATCAGCATGGAACCCAGCACCGATCTCTCAGCCTCGGGGCTGTGGGGCAGAGCCATAGCTGCAGCGCCGGTCATGTTGTAGGCGTTATCGCCTGATTGCCTGGAATTGCTCATTTTATGCCTCTACGGTTACGTTGATAGTAATCTTTGCGGAAATCTGAGGATACAGCTTGATAACAGCAGTATGCTTGCCTGCACCCTTGATGGCTTCCTCAAGTTCGATTTTCTTCTTGTCGATATCCAGATTGTGCTGTGTCCGGAGAGCCTCGGATATTTCCTTGTTGGTAATAGATCCAAAGAGCTTGCCGTTGGCGCCGCCTTTTACAGAAAATGACAGCTGGATGGTGGACAGTGCCTTCTGCTGGTCAAGTGCCGCAGCCCTCTCCCGGGCAGCACGAGCTCTCTCAGCATCGCTCTTGGCATTCATCTCGTTCACATTTGCCCTGGTAGCCTCAACCGCCAGCCCCTTGGGCAGCAAATAATTCCTGGCATATCCATCGCTGGCCTTGACCAGCTGGTTCTTCTTGCCTAATCCCTTAACATCTTGCGTCAAAATAACTTCCATATTACCTCCCCTATTGGGCTGTTATTCTATATTTGATGGATGAGATGAGCTTGTCCCGGGCCTCCTCCAATGTGACGCCCTTGAGCTGTGCACCGGCCATGGTCTGGTGTCCTCCGCCGCCCAAATCCTCCATAATCATCTGTACGTTAACTCTGCCTGTAGATCTGCTGCTGATAGCTACCTGATCTCCGGCATGGGCCAACACAAAGGTTGCCTCATTGCCCGACAGGGTCAACAGAGTGTCCGCCACCTGAGCTGCCACCTCACTGCTGTCCGGCACACCTGAGGGCACAGCTGCAACAACGCATTCGCCTCCCACATTCTGGGCCTCCGCCACTATGGAGGCAATCAGGTTGAATCTGTCTCTGGTCTTGGCAGTGAATCTGTGGGCCATATCCAGATTGGCTCCGCTGCGCTTGAGGAATGCCGCCGCCTCAAAGGTTCTGACACCGGTCTTGAATGTAAAGTCCTTGGTATCCACTATCATGCCTATATACATAGCAGTGGCCTCGTCGGCTGTGATAGTGCCCTTCTCCTCCTGGTACTGCAGTATCTCTGCCACCATTTCGCTGGTAGAGGATGCGGCCAATTCCTGGAAAAGTGGCCGGGCATAATCGATGTAATCGTAGCCCCGCCGGTGGTGATCTATAACTGCTACTCTGCCAACGACTCCCAGTATTTCCTGAGACTCCAGCATGCCGGCCTTGTTGGCATCCACTACCACAAGACAGCAATCCGAGTCCGCCATGTCCACCGCATCCGATGCAGATACAAATACGCCTGTATATTCCGGTGACTTCCTGAGCATATCCAAGTATGTCTTGATGCTGCCGTGGATGTCGTCCATGATGATGTACGCCTGAACATTCAGGATAATGCACATCCTGTACACTCCAAGAGCCGCTCCCAGGCAGTCAAAGTCCGCATTTCTGTGGCCAATGATGTAGACTCTCTTGGATTCCTCAATGGCGGCCCTCAGGGCGTTGGAGTTGATCCTGGCCTTGACCTTGGACTCTCTCTCAATCTCCCTCACATGTCCTCCATAGAATGACTTGTCGCCGCCTATAGAGAGTACCACCTGTTCTCCGCCTCTGCCCAATGCTATATCTATGCACCTCTGGGCCTCTGCAAAATTGTCCGGGAGCTTGCCGCATTCCACCGCCAGGCCTATGCTGACTGTGACAGGAGCCTGTATGCCTGCAGAAATTTCCTTGATATAGGAGAGAATCTTGAATCCCCCTGTAATATATCTGGGCAGCATGCCCTTCTCGAACATGATGATATATTTGTCCCTATCATATCTGCGAACGTACCCGGAGGCGTCCTTGGTCCATGCGGCCAGGCACTTCTCCACCTCGGATCTGACCACATAGACAGTCTCATCCGGCATGCCGGCCAAAATGTCGTCGTAGTTGTCAATTATGACTATGCCGCAGCACAGCTTCTCATTATCGTAGGTTTCGCACAGGGTCTTGTACTCCGTAATGTCGATGAATATGACCATATTGTCCGGTGCCTGCCCCTTGCGCACCACAATCTCGCTGCCCAGGCATTGGTAGGTCTTGCCTCCAAACTCCGCCTCCAACTGCCATCCGGATTCACCGGAATCTGCATGCTGATGAATCTCCCGGATAAAGGTGTCAACCGCACTGTCGGTTTTGGAAATCGTCAGGTTGAACTCCTTGGAGAAACAATTGTTAAACCACAGGACAGAGCCCTCCCGGTCGGTGATGGCCATAGGGAGCTGCATATTCAGCAGGTTGCCTCTGGCCTTCTCATTAAGGCGGTTTACCATATTATTCAGCCGGTTCGATATGCGGCGGGCCACGATCTCGGTGACACCGAGAACAACTGCGTTAAGCAGTACCCAGGCAATAAAGAATACTGCTGCGGGAATAACCTTGCCCACAGCAAAGAAGGTGACAATCATGGCAAGGCATAGCAAATTAAAGGCCATGCCTCTGGAATAGACGATGGCGTAGAGATTATTGCGCACTTCAGTCCTGCTCTGCATTACAACCTCCAAATCGTTATAAAAGCCCAGTTTTATGTATTGTAACATATTAAGGGTTATTGCTAAAGAGAAAAATGCATCTTCGGTACTTTTGACCGCCCAAAAGTACCGGGAAAAGGCGCCGCTCCCGGCGAAGCTTTGCGACCCAGTGAATAGTGAAGAGTGAAGAGTGAAGAGTTCTGGTCCCCATGATCCAGAGATCGAATGATGAAGCGATGCCCTAAGAACCCGAAGCGGTAGCTATGCTCCCCGGCGCAGCATAGCTGCGACCCAGTGAATGGTGAAGAGTGAAGAGTGATGAGTGAAAAACTCTGGTCCCCACGTTCCTTTGCTCAATCATGGTTTTTACAGTGTATTGGCGGTAGTTTGACAGCCAAATACTTCTCAAAGTCAACCTTTCTATTGCTAAACCTATACTAAACCCGTAAAATCAACTAGAGGTGAACTACATGAAAGTTTTGCGCTATCTGCGGCCCTATAGGCTTACCGCCTGTTTTGCACTGTTTATCAAGTTTTCCGGCAGTGCGGCTGAGCTGCTGCTGCCCTATATACTGTCCTACATAATCGACGATCTGGTACCACTTAAGGATTCGTCCCTGATATTCAAATACGGCGGAATCATGCTGCTATGCTCTTTCATTGCCCTGGCAGGCAACATATTTGCCAACCGGCTGTCGGCGGTGGTGTCCGGCAAAATGACTCACGACCTGAGATACGACCTGTTTCACAAGGTCTCACACCTGAACAGCTACCAGATAGACAGTTTTACCCTTCCTTCATTGATTTCCAGGCTTTCCAGCGATTCCTACAACATCAACTCCACTGTGGCCCGCATGATGCGGATTGGAGTCCGGGCCCCCATATTGCTTGTAGGCGGCATTGTGATTACCCTGGCACTGGATGTCAGTCTGGCTATGGTTCTGTTGGCTATGATTCCCATCATCGGACTGGTTGTCTTTTTCGTTACCCGGCGCAGCATTCCTGCGTTTTTGAGGGTACAGAGCGGCGTGGACCAGATGGTCCTGAGAGCCCGGGAGAACATTACCGGAATACGGGTGATCAAGGCACTTTCCAGAACCGACTATGAACGAGACCGATTTCACAGCACTGCTCAGGAACTGTATTCCAGGGAGCTTACCACAGATAAGATCAACTCCATAACCAGCCCTGTCACCACCTTGATTCTCAATATCGGATTGGTTCTGGTCATCGTGGTTGGAGCTGTCCGGCACAGCCAGGCCGGCATTATTCTGGCATTCCTATCCTACTTTACAATTATTCTCAACGCAGTTATTGGCGTTACCCGTATATTTACCATTCTGTCCAAGGGATTGGCATCCTCCAAGAGAGTAATGGAGGTGTTGGATACAGACACAGACCTGCCCATTCTGGCCGAGGCAGATACAGAGCCCGGCGATTCCCGGGCAGCCATTCAATTCAGCCATGTCTGCTTCTCATACAATAAGGTGGCTGAGGATTTGTCCGATGTGGATTTTGTCCTCTACCCCGGTCAGACTCTGGGCATTATCGGAACCACCGGGTCCGGGAAGACCACCTTGGTTAACCTGATAATGCGATTGTACGATCCTGATTCCGGCAGCATATACGTGGGAGGCAGGGACATTCGCACCTATGAACCCAAGGATTTGCGCAGCATGTTTGGAGCAGCCTTCCAGAACGATTTTCTCATGGCAGACTCTATCTACGAAAACGTAAGCTATGGCCGGGATTTGCCGGAGGATAAGGTGTGGCAGGCTCTGGAGCACTCCCAGGCCCGGGAGTTTGTGGAACAGCTGCCCGATGGAATTATGCATAGTATTTCTCAAAAGGGCAGTAACCTGTCCGGAGGGCAAAAGCAGCGGATTATACTGGCCAGAGCCCTGGCCGGAGATCCACAATACCTGATTTTCGACGATTCCTCCTCTGCCCTGGACTACAAGACAGACACCCTTTTCCGCCACGCTCTCAGAGAGCATTTTGCCTCAACTACCAAGATTATTATCTCTCAGCGCATCAGTTCCATTGAGGATGCCGACCTGATATTGGTAATGGACGATGGCAAGGTTATCGGCGCCGGCTCCCATCAGGAGTTGCTGAAGACCTGTGCCGACTATGCATCTATTTGCAGGATTCAGGGAGGTGCCATATGAGACAGCCGAGAATCAGCCCTAACGAGCTCAAGAACGGCACTGTCAGGCGCATGACCCTGAGACAGCTGCTTCCCCGTATTGCCGTATATCTGGCTCCCCACTTCATGAAAATCGGCGGTGTCTTCGCACTGACAATCTTCAGCACCCTGCTGGCCCTGATAGGTCCCAAGCTGTGCGGTCAGGCCATCGACTCGATTACAGCAGACAATTCCGGACTGTCCAGCGTCCTGGGCTATGCATTGGTGCTGCTGGCTGTATATTTGCTTTCCGCTGTCTTGTCCTACGCAGGCACCATCGCCATGTGTGCCGTCACCAGAGCCATAGTCCGCAAAATGCGCAGCGACGTTTTTGACCACCTGACATCTCTGCCGGTTTCCTTCTTCGATACCCGGCAGGCCGGAGATCTGCTGTCTGTCATGTCCTACGACGTGGACACATTGGCCGAGTGTCTGGCCAGTGACCTGGTAACCTGTCTCAAGAGTGCGGTTATGGTAATAGGCTCATTGGCAATGATGCTGTCCATTGCTCCTCCACTGGTGGTTGTATTCGCAGTCACCGTTCCTCTGGCTGCCCTGATGACCAGGTTCATAACCACCCGCTCCAGACCCCTGTTCCGCAGGCGTTCTGCCAAGTTGGGCCAGCTGAATGGATATATGGAAGAAATGATTTCCGGACAGAAGACCACCAAGGCCTACACCGTAGAGGACCGGATACAGCAGCGCTTTGAGGCGCTCAACGAGGAGGCGGTGGCGGCCTATACCTCTGCAGAGAGCATGGGAACGGTTTCCGGCCCCTCCGTTACATTTGTAAATAATCTTTCTCTGACACTGATCAGCATACTGGGTGCCCTTATGTACATGGTTGGCTACAGGGGCATTACTGCCGGGGACATTTCCTCATTCGTGCTGTATTCCCGCAGGTTCTCAGGCCCCATCAACGAGGTGGCGAACATTATCGGAGACCTGCAGTCCGCCATGGCCGCCGCAGACAGAATATTCAGACTGCTGGATGAGCCCTCGGAGGCTCCGGATGCTCCCGACGCAACAGTTCTAGCCGATGTCAAGGGAGATGTGACTATTTCCAATCTGGACTTTGGCTATGTTCCCGGAGTTAAGGTAATTCAGGACATGAATATGCATGCAAAGCAGGGTCAGGTTATCGCCATTGTAGGTCACACCGGTGCAGGGAAAACCACCATAATAAACCTGCTGATGCGGTTCTACGAGCAGTACTCGGGCACCATTTGCATAGACGGCCAGGACATATCTCTGACCACAAGAGACAGCCTGCGTCATGCCTTCTCCATGGTGCTCCAGGACACTTGGCTATTTACCGGAACCGTCTATGAAAATATCGCCTACGGCCGCAGCGGAGTCACAACTGAGGACGTGGAGCGGGTGTGCAAAGAGGCAATGATTCACTCATTTATTACCCATCTGCCCCAGGGCTACAGTACAGTCCTGGAGGACGGAGCCATCAACATCTCCAAGGGCCAGAAGCAGCTGCTGACCATTGCCAGAGCCATGCTCTCAGACGCTCCTATTCTGATCCTGGACGAGGCTACCAGCAACGTAGATACCCAGACAGAGATTCGCATTCAGCAGGCCATGAACAAGCTGATGGCAGGCAAGACCTGCTTTATCATAGCCCATCGTCTGTCCACAATCAGAAACGCCGACCAGATATTGGTCATGGATCATGGTGCTGTAGTTGAACAGGGCACTCATGAGAGTCTGATGGCCATTCCGGGCGGCGTATATGCTGAGCTGTGCAGTATGGACTTCAAGAGGGGCAGTGAAGACTCGTGAGGGGCTCAGGCAAACCTCTTGTAGAACTTCTCAGTAAACTCCCGATGGAGTTCCCTTTCTGCCAATGTCTCCTCCATTTTCTTCAAATGGCTCTTCTCTACCCATCCTCGTTTGCTGTTATAGTAAGCGTTGGCTGTTCGCCAGAACTTCTGGGGAAATTCCAGTATTGCGGCAGTAACCTTGAGTTCCTCCGGCGTCAAGGGACAGATGCGCCCATATTCCCCAAGCATTTCCTCGCACACGTCTATATCCCAGTCGCACTTTCGCATTTTGCGGCGAATAAAATTCACCAAATCGTACTCCAGAATATCCAGACCCATGTTCTCCATGTTCATAATAATTCCATTTCCATGGTCGGAAATGCGCACGTTGTAGTGGGTGAAATCGTTGTGGCTGACCTGGCCCTCCCGCTCTGCCTTGGCACACAGGCTGTTATAGGCTGAACTCTCCAGCACAGACAGTGCGTTGTTTCCCTGGCGGATATAGTAGTCCACATTGCTCATATAGCACTTGTCAAATTGGTCTCGGCCCTTTTCTGCCAGCTTTCGCATTTTGCTGAGACCTGCCAGACGCTTCTTGTAGGTAGACGGCAACTTGTACAGGTCTTTTCTGAAGCTCACTGAATCTGCCGGCACAAATCCCCTGGACGCCCGGTGGAATTCGGCCAAGGCCCTGGCAGCCACCTTTACATCCTGCATATTGTCAAAGTCGCAATCTCTGCCTTTTATAGCCTCTGTCAGCACAAAACGGTTGTCGTCCACCTCGCACAGCAGCGTTCCTTCTGCTGTGGGGATATACCTTTCCTCGCCGTGGAAGCCCTGGCGGTACAGATATTCCTTGCATTCAGATATGCCACGAATCCTGTCCTCCTCCAGGGTTACATGTTTGAGGATGTATTTTTGATGGCCGCAGGTCAACATAAACCCATCCCTGTATGGGTCAGCACTGTCAAAGGCAATATCGTATTTGGGTAATATTTCATCAATGTACCATCTCATGAATTTTCGCTCCTCATTCCGTAAGTGGCTAATGTATATGCAAAAACGCACGAAATAATTATTGGCACATAGAATGTATTTATTCAGTGAAGAGTGTGGCTATGTTCCTATGGCCTCATTATTAGGTGAAAAGTGACAAGTTTCGAGAATAAATGAAAGCCGGGCCTCCTGATTTTCTATATCCGGTGGGCAAAATAGCGCACACTATTGAAAAAGCGCTGTAAGCTATATGCTCCAGCACTTTACAAAAACCAGGGTTCAACACTCTAAACTATAAAATCGATCATAGGATCATAGGGACCTGAACTCTTCACTATTCACTATTCACTATTCACTGGCGAAGCGGAGCTTCGCCCACTGATCATAGGATCATAGGGACCTGAACTCTTCACTATTCACTATTCACTATTCACTAAAACTAAC
>CAZCOE010000024.1:0-10540 GCA_964500525.1 uncultured Clostridia bacterium
GGTGGTTCAAGAACCAGCCTGACCAATACTGGTTCGTAAGCGATGGCGATGCAAACACCGTTACCTGTCTCAAAAACTGGGCCAAGTATGTGACCAACGACTTGCCAAACGGACAGAAACTAAGAACGTATTAAGCGAAGCATAGATGCTTCGCAGTGAAGAGTGTAGAGTGATGAGTGAAGAGTTGAGGACGCCATGCTCCCATGCTCGATTTGGAAGCGGAGCACGACTCGCTGGCGCGAGAAGTCGAAGCGAAGCTTCGAGGCAGGCGGTAACGAGGCAGAGCCTCGCAGTGAAGAGTTCTGGTCCCCATGATCCTTTGATCGATTAAATAGGTACATTTTTTCGGCTTAGTCGGTAATCTTGGCTTTGGATGTTTTGATGGAGGAGACTAACAGCTTTTCGATTTCGGAGCATAATCCTGACAGTCTGAGGTTGTCCTCATGGGAGATGAAACCGGTATCGTATAGCAGCTCTATCCAGTAGTATGATTCTGAGCACTCACTTAGAGCAATAGAGAGATTTGTTACAAAATCTCTCATGGTTTGGGCATACTTGGCCTCGTAAATATTGGTGCCAATAGATGTTCCAGACCTGATTACCTGGCTGATGATAGAAAAGTCCACTCTGTCTTCCCTCATCTTTTTGCTTAAGAAAATAATTTGTCTGGCATACTCTTTCGCCTTGTCCCTCAAAATGCTGTTCATAATTGATAATTCCTTTCTGTCACATGTTGGTAGTAAAGGAATTCTACAACATTTTTTCAGCAGGAAGGGCGCCAGAGTAAGCCATCGGCTTAAAAGCATTGAAACGCAAGGCTTATAGGCCATGTAAAAAAATAATGGCATTTATTTTGCGATGTCGTGTTGCATTTATTTGTGCCGAATAACGTAGGACGCGTAACATAGTCGAGCAAAGGAACGTGGTCTCCACAACTCTTCACTCATCACTCTACACTATTCACTGCGAAGCAAAGCACAGCTTGCTTCGCCGGGGAACATGGAGACCAGAACTATTCACTCATCACTCTACACTATTCACTGGTATAGTCGAGCAAAGGATCATGGGGACCAGAACTATTCACCCATCACCATTCACTATTCACTGATATAGTCGAGCAAAGGAACGTGGAGACCAGAACTTTTCACTCATCACCATTCACTATTCACTGGGAAGCGCAGCGAAGCCTCGCTTCACCATTCACTATTCACTGCGAAGCGCAGCGAAGCCTCGCTTCGCCTTCGCTCTTCACTGGGAAGCAAACCTGTAGTATAATAAACGAATATTGCAGCAAAAAATAGGAGATTGTTGTATGAGAGAGATAGCTAAAACATATGATCCTGCACAGGTGGAGTCACGCCTGTACGACAAATGGATTTCAAACAGATATTTTCACGCACAGGTCAACCCGGATAAGAAACCATTCTCTATTGTAATGCCGCCGCCAAACATTACAGGACAGCTCCATACAGGACATGCCCTGGACTGCACTATGCAGGATATTTTGGTCAGATGGAAGAGAATGTCCGGATATGAGACCCTGTGGCTGCCCGGCACAGACCATGCCAGCATTGCTACAGAGGCCAAGATTGTGGACCAGATGGCCAAGGAGGGCATTTCCAAGGACGACATCACCAGAGAGCAGTTCCTGGAGAGAGCCTGGGAGTGGCGCCGGGTATATGGCGGACGCATCGTTGAGCAGCTCAAGAAGATGGGCAGCTCCTGCGATTGGGACAGAGAACGCTTTACCATGGACAAGGGATTGTCCGACGCAGTTACAGAGGTGTTCTGCAGGCTATACGAAAAGGGCCTTATTTACAGAGGCGAGCGCATGTCCAATTGGTGCCCCAAGTGCGGCACATCCATTTCGGATATTGAGGTGGAGTACGAGGATCAGGCCGGATCATTCTGGCACCTGAGATACCCCTTTGCAGACGGCACCGGATATCTGGTTGTGGCTACCACCAGACCTGAGACCTGCCTGGGAGATACAGCTGTTGCAGTTAATCCAAACGACGAGAGATATCAGCACCTTATCGGCAAGATGTTAAGGCTGCCCCTTACAGACCGGCTTATTCCCGTTATTGCCGATGAGTACGTAGAGCAGGATTTCGGCACAGGATGTGTTAAGATTACTCCTGCCCACGACCCCAACGACTTTGAGATCGGCAAGCGCCACAATCTGGACATTATCACCGTTATTGATAAGCAGGGCAAAATGACCCCGGATACAGGCAAATACGCCGGCATGGACAGATATGAGGCCCGCAAGGCCATTGTGGCTGACTTTGAGGCCCAGGGCAATCTGGAGAAGGTTCAGCCCTACACTCACAACGTAGGCACATGCCAGCGCTGCCACACCACAGTTGAGCCTGTGGTTTCCACCCAGTGGTACGTGAAGATGAAGCCTTTGGCACAGCCTGCCATAGATGTTGTCAGGTCAGGCAAGACCAAGTTCGTACCCGACAGATTTTCCAAGATATACTTTAACTGGATGGAGAATATTCAGGATTGGTGCATTTCCAGACAGCTCTGGTGGGGACACCGGATTCCTGCATACTATTGCGCAGACTGCGGAGAAATCGTTGTTTCCAGGGAAGCGCCTGGCGTTTGCCCCAAGTGCGGCGGTACTCACCTGAATCAGGACCCCGATACACTGGACACCTGGTTCTCATCTGCGCTTTGGCCTTTTTCCACCATGGGATGGCCTGAGGAAACCGAGGAGCTCAAGTATTTCTTCCCAACAGATGTGCTGGTAACAGGCTATGACATTATATTCTTCTGGGTAGCCAGGATGATTTTCTCCTCCTGCGAGCAGATGGGCCGGGAGCCCTTCAAGTACGTGTTGATCCATGGACTTGTAAGGGATGCCCAGGGCCGCAAAATGTCCAAATCCCTGGGCAATGGCATAGATCCCCTGGACATTATAGACAAGTATGGCACAGATGCATTGCGATTTGCTCTGGTTATCGGCAATGCGGCAGGCAACGACCTGAGATTCACAGATGAGAAGGTGGAGGCTGCCAGGAACTTCTGCAACAAGATATGGAATGCGTATAGATTTACTGTAGGCAACTTTGAGGAGAATCAGAGCTTTGACAACCTGAATCCGGACAACTTTACCGATGCTGACAAGTGGATTCTCACCGGACTGAACAACCTGGTGGAGGAGATTAACTCCAACATGGACAAGTTCGAGTTTGGCGTTGCTTTGCAGAAGGTGTACGATTTCGTATGGGATCAGTTCTGCGACTGGTACATCGAGCTGGCCAAGCCGGCCCTCTATGGAGACAGACCCGGCAAAACCGAGACACTCTATGTGCTTAACAAGGTTCTGGCCACATCCATGAAGCTGCTGCACCCCTTTATGCCCTTCATCACCGAGGAAATCTACATGGGACTGATTCAGCCCGATGAGAGCATCGTGATTTCTGATTGGCCCCAGGTGAATGGGGAGGAGCAGTTCCCGGAGGAGGCTCGCCGCATGGAGCTGGTTATGGCAGCAATTCGCGGCATCCGCAACATTCGTGCAGAGATGAACGTGCCCAATTCCACCAAGGCCAACATGATTTTCGTATCCGATTCCCAGCAGGTAAGGGACTCCATCAAGAGCGGCACCGGATATTTCCAGAGATTGGCCGGCGCATCTGCAGTTATTACTCAGGCAGACAAGGAGGGTATCCCGGGAGACGCAGTTTCAGTTATCTGCGACGGATGTCAGGTGTATATCCCTCTGGACCAGCTCATAGATATTTCCAAGGAGATTCAGAGGCTCAAGAAGGAGAGAGATGCTGCTGCATCGGAGCTCCAGAGAGCTGCAGGCAAGCTGAACAATCCCGGATTTGTGGCCAAGGCACCTGCCAATCTTATCCAGCAGGAGAAGGAAAAGGTATCCAAGTTCACGGAGGTTCTTGCCCAGCTTGACCAGCGCATTGAACATTTAACTAACCGCTGATTCAGCGAGAAAGAGAGTCAAATATGTATAACACAAGAGTTTTCGAAGGATCAGCAGTAGCGTTGATTACCCCATTTACAGACCACAAGGGTGTTTGGGGAGTGGACTTTGACAAACTGGGCCAGCTTATCGAGGACCAGATTGCCAACAAAACCGACGCTATCCTTATTGTAGGCACCACAGGTGAGTCCTCAACCATGTTCTGCGACGAGCATATGGCAGCCATCGAGTACGCTGTAAAGAAGGTGGCAAACCGGGTTCCGGTTATTGCCAACGCAGGCAGCAACGAGACCAGACGGTCCGTGGAGCTCACCCAATTTGCCAAGGATCTGGGAGCGGATGCTGTGCTCAGCGTAACACCCTATTACAACAAGACTACCCAGAGAGGTCTGTTTGAGCACTTTAAGGCCATTGCTGCCGCAGCAGATATTCCGGTAATCATGTACAACGTTCCCTCCAGAACAGGCATGAATAGTTCTCCCGAGACCCAGATCGCGCTGTCCGGGATTCCCGGTATTGCCGGCGTTAAGGAGTGCTCTGTAACACAGATTCCTGAGGTCCTCTGTGGAGCAAACAAGGGATATACAGTCTATTCCGGAGAGGACGGAGTGGCTGTTGCAGCAGTAGCTCTGGGAGCCAAGGGCGTTATTTCCGTACTTGCCAACGTTGCTCCCAAATTCACCCATGATATGATGATGGCCAGCCTGGAGGGCAACCTGCCCCTGGCCACAGAGATGCAGCTTCGGTGCACCCCTTTGGTTAAGGCGCTGTTCTGCGAGACCAACCCAATTCCCGTCAAGGAGGGAATGAACCTTCTGGGATGGGATGTGGGCGGCTGCAGACTGCCCCTGGTAGATATGGAACCCAAGCATGTGGAGCTCCTTCGCAAGGAGATGCAGGACTTTGGCCTCAAGGTTGTGAGGTAGTCCCATGGTAAGAGCAATTTTAGTAGGATCCAGCGGCAGAATGGGCCGGGCTGTTGCAGAGGCAGCCAAGGCGGGGGATGCAGTTCAAATTGTGGCAGGCATAGACCGTTACAAGGTGGATCGGGATTTCCCTGTGTTTGATTCACCGGACCAATGCCATGTAGAGGCGGATTGCGTTATAGACTTCTCCAACCCTTCTGTAACCCTTGATGTGGTCAACATGTGCAGCAGATTGGGTACTCCCTTGATCATGGCAACAACAGGCCTGGATCAGGAGAGACAGGATGCTCTGGAGCAGCTGTCCAAGACAGTTCCGGTTTTTACATCGGCCAACATGTCCCTGGGGGTTAACTTGCTGATCCGTCTGTCCAAGATGGCAGCAGCTATGCTGGAGGGTTCCTTTGACATTGAAATCGTAGAGCGTCACCATAACCAGAAGCTGGACGCTCCCAGCGGAACAGCATTGGCATTGGCAGACGCCATCAACGACACATTGCACACAAAGGATACCTACGTCTACGACAGACACAGCCGCAGAGAGGCCAGGAATCCCCACGAGATTGGCATTTCCTCTATCAGAGGGGGCAATATAGTAGGGGAGCACGAGGTGCTGTTTGCAGGACGGGATGAGGTTTTGTCTCTGACCCACAGAGCTACCTCCCGGGAGGTTTTTGCAGTCGGTGCCCTGAGAGCCGCAGAGTTTATTGCCGGCAAGGCCCCGGGCAGATACAGCATGAATGACCTGATGGACAGCATTTTCCAAGAATAAGGACCGTTTTCGAATAATTACACATACTTGTGAAAGAATATCGATGGAGTGTATGCTCCGTCGATTTTTTCTTTCGGGGAAATGTATGGAAATAAGCAGCGCAAAGTTGGCCCAGTTCTTTCAGAATTGCGAGGATTTCGAGAGCAGGAAAATATATATCGGTGGGAATCCCCATCGAGAGGTTACCCTATGTTATATAGACGGTCTGGTAAATAGCACCCGTTTGGGGGAAGGAATTATCCGGGCGTTGAGTGTAATGGAACTGTCCCCCAAGGACACGGACCGGACAATATTCGACAGATTGCTTCACGGAGGCACATACGTTGCCACGGTGGAAGAGGTTGCCAGCCTGACCGAGTTGGCAACACATCTTACAGAAGAAAAGTGCGCCTTGGTATTCGACAGCCTGGAGAGGGCAATTACCTTTGAAATCAAGAGCAGTGAGCACAGGAGCATAACTGAGCCCCACAATGAGAAGACCGTAAAAGGGGCCAAGGATGCCTTTGTGGAGAATATCCGTATAAACACCATGCTGGTGCGGAGAAAGCTGCGTACGCCCAATTTAAAGATCGAGAGGCAGCTTTGCGGTGCCCGCAGCAAGACAGTAGTGGATGTAATGTATATTGCCGGGCTGACAAACCGGGAGTTGGTCAGATCCGTAATAAACCGCATAAGCAAAATAAACATAGACGGTATGATTACTTCCGGAAATCTGGAGGAATATATAGTAGACTGCCCCAAGACCCCATTTCCCCAGCTCATGTCCACAGAGCGCTCCGACAAATTCGCAATTAACCTGCTGGAGGGCAGGGTAGGAATATTGGTGGACGGCATACCTATAGGGTTTCTGATTCCCGGCACCTTTGGCCAGTTTTTCAAAGTTCCCGAGGATAATTCCAACCACTATCTGGTTTCATCCGCCCTTACCATTATCCGATACGTGGCATTGGCAATATCCCTGTTTCTGCCGGCCCTGTATGTGGCCATATCCATGTATCAACAGCAGATGATCCCCACCCAGCTCATGATAACCATAATCGAGAGCAAGGAAAAAGTGCCTATAGCCACGGCTTTGGAGGTTATGGGCATGATGATTGCCTTTGAATTGCTGCAGGAATCCGGACTGCGGCTTCCCAATCCCATAGGTGAAACCATAGGCATTATAGGAGCATTGATTGTGGGAGAGTCTGCGGTTTCTGCCAATGTAATGTCGCCGATTGTGGTAATTGTGGTGGCCCTGGCGGGAATTGCCGGATACACAATGCCCAATCAGGACTTTGCATATGCAGTGCGAATAGCCAGATTTTTGCTGGTTATATGTGCTCTTATGGGAGGAATGTTCGGCGTTGGAGTGGGAACGGCGGTGCTGATCTATCACCTGTGCTCTCTGGAGAGCTTTGGAGTTGCATATATGACTCCCTTCTGCAATGGGACAAGTTCTCAGGTGGGGGATGCCCTGTTTCGCAAGCCCCTGGCCAGGAGCAAATGGCGTGAGGAGTTTCTGAAGCCCAGGGACAGGAGGAATCAGGAATAATGAGGTCCAGAAAAGTCAGTCCATCCACCATGGCCTTCAGGACTTTATGCGCAGTTTGCCTGGTGATTGCATTGCTGGTGTTTGGCGGAATATATGAGGACTACCACGAGCTGGAGGTCATCGACCTGATTCAGGTAATAGGCATAGACCATGTAGATGACGAGGTAACCGTAACGGCCCTGGGCAGCCAGATGTCAAACAAACAGCCTGCTATATACCGAGGCTCCGGTGAAGCTGTGAACAAGGCGGTAGCCAATATGCAAACCGAGGCAGGCACAGCATATCTGCATTTTGGCCATGTGAAATATATCGTGATTTCCGACGAGGCAGCTCGCTCCCGGATAACCGACGTGCTGGATTATTGCATACGAATGCCTGACATAGGCCTGAACGCCGCAATCTACTACGTGGACGGCTCAGCAGGTAAAACCATAGAGAGTGTGGAGGAGGGGAAAAACTTGTCGAAAATTCTGGATTCCATGGCGCTCAAGGGAATTGAGACCTCAGTTATGTACCGCTATACACTTATCGATGTAGTGAGCAGTCTGCTGAGAAACGGGTTTGCCATGGCCAGCGAGTTCGCTGTGGAGGAGGGACAGGTGGTGCCCAAGGGACTGGCCGTATTGCCTGAAAAGGGAGATCCCATACACCTGGACAAGGACGAGATGCGTCTCCTGGCCCTGCTGGATGGCAGGCTGAACAGCTATTCCGAGGTTATAACAGGAGCCGTCGACGATTGGGTAGGAGTGGATATATCCGAGACAAGTGTGGAATATTCCGCCCATTGGCAGGATGGCAGGTGGATGCTGGAGATAGAGATCTCCATGCAGTGTGGCCTGAACGAATTGCACAAGGACCAGGAGATGCTGGACCGGGAGGAAATGAAACGGATAGAGGATGCAATTCATGAGGAAATGTACAGCTCCGTAGAGGATTTGATACAGAAGTCCTACGATTTGGGGTTGGATATATGCGGACTTGGCCAACAGGCATACCTGCTGACCGGGAAAAAGGAAACTATGGACTACAATAACATATCCTACAATCTGAAAGTCAATGCTACTCTGAACAGGACCTATGCCATAGGGGAGAGTGCAGAATAATGACCGGAGGCAAGATGAACAACCGCCAATTGGTGGTGCTGATGACGACATGTCTGTTTTCTCCCATGATCCGGCTGCTGCCCAGATTCAATACTGCAGCTGCAGGCAGGGGAGCCTGGATCTCGGTGCTGCTGGCAGCTGTTCCCACCCTGCTTATGGTGATATTTGCCCACTACGTAATAAGCGGGAAAGACAGGGAGCGAAGCCTGGGGGACATGTTCCGGGACGCCTATGGACAGGTTGGAGGGAACATAGTCAACATGCTGATGACACTATGGCTCCTGATCTATAGCGGAATGGTTATCCGCACCAGCAGCGAGAGGCTTATCAGCACCATATTTATACAGGGCGACACCATGTTCTTTACAATAATCCTGTTGCTGCTCATTATAATGGTGGCAGTGGGCAGGGAGAGAACATTGGCATACATGGGACAGGTGGTTTGGTATATCCTGATACCGGTGCTGATTTTGGTGACGGCTTTCGCCCTGGGGGACATATCTCCGGATAACCTGCTGCCTGTGGACATATCCGATGGCATGTCATACCTCAAAGGAACTGTGCCGGTAATCAGCATAATGTCTCCCTGGGTGTTCTTCCTATATTTTAAAACCGAGGGTCACCGGAAAATGTCCCTGTGGGGAAAGATAGGCTGGATATCCATGGCCCTGGGAATAGCTCTAATGGTTACGGTGACTACAGTAGGTGTAGTCAGCCCGGAACTGACCGAGGTATTGCATGATCCGTTTTTCTCTATGATTCGCACGTTGAATGTGTTTGGCGTGTTGGAGAGGATGGAGGCCCTGGTAATAGCCCTATGGGTGCTGACAGACGTAATCTATCTGGGAGGATTGCTCAGCATCTGTGTAAGCAATATAAGGAACATATTGGGCACCGGTTCGGTGAGATGGACCGCGGTATTTGCGTCGGGAGCGGTTATGGCGTCGTCGGTATTGATTGCGGAATCAGCCTCAGATCTGTCAATGGCCTCGGATGTGGTAATACCCGTGGTTAATTTGGCAGTCACCTATGGAATAATACCAATTTCGGCCCTGATCTCCCTAAGAAAGAGGCGCCAAGAAAAGGGGACAGAACCCGGTGAAAAGCCTGCAATAGCTAAATGATGCTATATAGTTATGGTCTCACCGGTGGACAGGTAGTGAAGCCTCTCCATGCGTGGAAGCATGTGTTCGTACTGGGCCAGTCCGGTACAGTGACATGTGTAGTATTCTGTGGGGAAATTATTGAGCTGGGACGCTAGGTTGCCAAGCTCCTGCCCGGGCTGGGTGTGGGACAGGTGAAAGCCTCCCACCAATACCTCCGGCCTGAGGTGGGAGACAATATTGAGTATGCCCCTGTGGGAACACCCGCTAAACAGTATGCGGCGGCCATCTTCCTGAATCTGCATGTACTGCTCGTGTTGGAAATCGTCGGGCACCATGGAATCTTCATCCCGGCGCCATAGGCCGGAGACACCAATATCCGGGGCAGGGCAGGAGCAAAGAGAAATGTTGTGGGCAGGAGAGATGTTGCTGTGGCAGAGCACCAGGCCCGGGTCCCTGGAAATGGATGTGTCCAGGCCAATGTACTTGCCGGAGCGGTTGTAATATGGTTCAAAGGCCTGGGGCCTGATATATACGGGAGCCCCGGGGTTGAGCCGGCGGAATGCATGAAAACCGCCGCCGTGGTCGTAGTGGCCGTGGGAGATTATTGCAAAGTCAACCTTTGACAAATCTATGCCAAGAGCCTCTGCGTTTCGGGCAAATAAATCCGTCTGTCCCATATCGAACAGGATAGTGAGCCCCTGGGTCTCAATCAGCAGGCTAAGGCCATGTTCGGCCTGTAATACGGGGTTATGGCATGTGTTTTCAACAAGAGCAGTAAGTTTCATATTCAGTGAAGAGTGAAGAGTTTCGGTACTTTTGACCGCCCAAACTAAGTGAATAGTGATGAGTGAAGAGTGAAGAGTTCTGGTCTCCACGTTCCTTTGCTCGATGGGCGAAGCGAAGCTTTGCGACCCAGTGAAGAGTGTAGAGTGATGAGTGATGAGTGAAGAACTCTGGTCTCTATGCTCCCACGGTCGTCATCTCAAAACCGCCCTGCTTTACAGCAAGGCGGCATAGGTCGGAATGGGTAATGGGTTACTTCACAGAACCGTCGGGGTTAAACAGGGGAAGCTTCTCCAGATAGATCAGATCAGGACGATCCTGAGCAGCACCCTCGGCCAGAATAGCTGCCCTGCCACAGATGTTT
>CAZCOE010000025.1:0-22868 GCA_964500525.1 uncultured Clostridia bacterium
TTTGACAGATACATATTATGCAGTAACCAATGCCCAGGGAGATATAGTAGCTTTGGTAAACGGCAGCGGAACGGTGGTTGTAAGCTATACCTACGATGCATGGGGTAAGCTAAAGACCATGACCGGCTCTCTGGCCAGTACAGTAGGTAAATACAACCCAATACGTTATAGGGGCTATGTCTACGATACAGAGACGCAGCTCTACTACCTGAACAGCAGATACTACGATCAGGATATGGGTCGGTTCATTAATGCGGACTCGCAGTTGAATCAAAAAGATGGCATACTGGGAATTAATATGTTCGCATATTGCAACAACAATCCCATTATGTACTCTGATTCAACTGGACATTCTATTACATTAGCTTGTATTATTTTTGGTGCAGTAATTGGTGCTGTAGTAGGGGGCTGTGTAGGAGCATATGTTTCCAAAGAGCAAACAGGTAAGGTTAATGGTTGGGCAGTTGCGTTTGGTGTTGTCTGCGGTGGAACATTAGGAGGACTAGTTGGTTGGGGCATTGGAGCCGCTATTACTTCGATTGGTGCTGCAGGTACAGGTGGTGCCGCAACAGCCACCGCACCAGTTGTACAACAAGTCGCGGAAAAAGCATCAACGGCATTACAAACATATTACCCGCCAAATGATGGCTTTTCAGGTGCAGTTCAAAAAATAACACTTGAAGCAGGAACATTGATACAACGTACTGGAGAATTATTTGGTAGATATATTGCTCCTGCAGGAACCCCAACGCAAATGCTGTCATTGCCTTATGATAAAATAGGGCAACCGACTACAATCTTGCAGGTTCAGAAGTCAGTCGAAGTTTTAGCTGGACGTGTAGCTCCTTGGTTTGGACAAGTTGGCGGTGGTATTCAGTACCAACTCGGAACTTCTCTAGACCAATTGATTAGAGAAGGTTACATTAAAATCTTTGGGGGTTAATTATGACAAGAGACGACTTTTTTGAGCTCCTAAAAAAACATAGAATTAACGAAGATCTTGTAGTATTTGATGACGCAATAAAAGAGGGTTATTGTATAAAAAAAAATTATTTTAGGTGGGAAGTCTTTTATCGAGAAAGAGGAAAAGAATATGACTGTGTAGGTTTTCCTTCTGAGAGTAATGCTTTACAATACTTATTTGATAAGCTTTACAACATATACGTCAAATAAAAAGGCACTATCACATCAAGCATCGCCTTTTGGAGACAAAAGCGGTTTGTTGAGATAATCCCAACTTTATAATGTTTTCAGAATGTTCCTGACGAGTGCTGTGGTATCACAACGTCGATGCTTGCGGGAGCAAAACAACCACGTTCGCCGTATTCATTTTTTGGACTCACCGTTTACATAATTGCCTCTTCGTAAGGAAATAGTTGGATGGTTTTTTATTCACTGACTGTTACCCTCATTGCAAGGGAGGCAATTATGCATAATTGGCGGCTATACACTATGTAAGCAGCAGTTTGACAGAAACATATTATGCAGTAACCAATGCCCAGGGAGATATAGCCGATCGGGTCCCCGGAAATGCTTGCTTTTTTGGGGAGAGGAGGAACGACGGAGAGAGTGATGCAATAGCGAAGAAGCAAAAACTATAGTCGCTGTTGCGAACAAAACCGCAGTCCGCGACGACGACGATACAGAGACACAGCTATACTACCTGAACAGCAGATACTACAACCCGGACATGGGTCGGTTCATTAATGCGGACTCATATGCGAGCACGGGAGGTGAACTCCTAGGCTCTAACATGTTTGCATACTGTGGAAATAATCCGGTGAATATGAGCGATCCGACGGGTAATTGGCCAAGTTGGGCAACTATTGCATTGGGTGCTGTTGCCGCAGTCGCAGCAGTTGTGGTTACAGCAGTGACACTTGGCGCTGCCGCGCCCGCCGCTGCGTGTACGTTAACAACAGTAGGAATGTCTATAGGTGCGAGCTATGCAGTAGCAAGTACTGCTGCTACAGTTGCAGTTGTTGCTACAACAGTTGCGGCGGTAGCATATGCTGGAGATATAGCATATTCGGCGGTTACTGGAGACAGTTTGCTATTAGACACAGTATTCCAAGGCAATACGGATGCCTATAATACCGGGTTAGCGATAACAAGTATTTCCACAGCAGGAATGCTTGAAATGGCAGCACAAAGTCCGGGAGTGTGCTTTGTGGCCGGGACACCTGTACTTGCAGTGTGTGGATATATCGCCATTGAAGAAATCAAGGCTGGCGATATGGTTTGGGCGGAAAATCCAGAAACAGGCGAAAAAGAACTTAAAGAAGTCATTCAAACCTTTGTCAACGAAACGACAGAACTGATTTATGTTCAAGTGGGTAGTGAGGAAATTGTCACTACACCGGAGCATCCTTTCTATTCGCCGGAAAAAGGTTGGATTGCAGCTTGCAAATTACATGCTGGCGATTTCCTCGTTTTGCAAATCGGCAAGTATGTTACAGTAGAAAAAATCCAACACAAAATTCTTGAAGCACCAATTACAGTTTATAACTTTGAGGTTGCAGATTTCCACACTTATTACGTTGGAAAGAGCGCTGTGCTCGTACACAATACCTGCGGTGGGAATTATTCGTCAAGAGGAGTTGGTGGAAAAGGATGGGTCGGTGATAAAACGTGGCGAGAAAATGTATCGACCGTTGGTAATGGAGGTACAATTACTTCCTTAAATGGAGGGGTGCCAACTAAAGCTCAAGCAATACAACTAATTAATCAATCCGGTGGAACACCTATTAGAATAGAGAGCGCTCATACATTCCCGAATCCACATATCTATACACACACTAATTATATAACAAGTTCTGGAGTTAAAGGAACAATTAAAATATATGAGTAGGAGAGAAGGATGACCATATTAGATTCAATAAAATCAGATGCATTGCGTAGCGAATACGTAAAAAAATTCGTCAACACATCTTCGCAATATTACAAAGAGAATATAGAACGAAAAACAATTTTTAGTGATGGGTTATGTTATACGGGCTATCTTTGGGATTGCCTATTAAAACCAAGTATCATTTCAGAAAATAAAGCGGATCAATTTCTACAAGAAAAACGAAGAATATATATTATGTGGGATATACATTCATGTGAAAGAATTTTGATCCCAGACTATTGGAAATTTCCCAAAACAAAGATACTTTGCGTAGATGCTTGGCAGGAGTCTTATAAGCAAAAACTTCCCGAAGATGTATATGTGTTTGATGACACATTTAGTTGGAGCATTATTTTTACGCATGAATCTGATGAAAACGAGGAGCGGTATTGTTTGTTTATTGATAAGCATTTCAGAAATATACCTGACAAGTCTGTGTTTGGGTGACCAAACGTGATGTTTGCTGGTATACAGCGAGTGCAATCAGGGCATGTAATCATTTTGTGAGCGATTAATCTGAGGTTTGCATTTTGCCTTTAAGTGAGGAAACAGTTTATGGTATAACAACCTTTTTTGGAATAGCGCCTCCAACGCCATCATTCGAAGCTCATGTTGAATGGAGACAAACAGGATCTAGTGATTTTCAATTTAATATTTTTGATGTTATGCAAGACATTTATGCTGGAATAATGGAGTGGTAGGTACAATTCATGCGCAAGTATTTTGTTTTAATTATATGTGTTATATCGCTGTTTCTTCTGCCTGAGGGATTAGATGCGTGTGCTCTAACAACATATGGATTTGAGACAACAGATTTATCGGAAGAATCTAAGAATCAAATATGGGAGAATATAGAATTCAAGAAATCGGTTGATTCAATGTCTTTAGACAGTATCAGATTGCCAATTGTTAGTTTTGATGTATCTAAGAATGGTATGATTCTTTTGGGCCTTGAGGGAAATAAAGTTGCAATTGTAGACGAAAGTAAGGTCTTGGCTTTTTTCGAGTTTTCCATTAACGGCTCATTTTATGTACAATGGCATGATAACAATATTCTATTGTTGCTGGTAAGAGGTTCTATCATTGTTGAAATTTCGACAAATGGATAGTTGATTAATATGATAAAAGCTGATACCAGAAGTACACAGAATAATACTTTATGGAATCAAATTTATAGAAAAAAACAAGTGGATATTGGAGAGTCTTCTTACTGTGTTAAGAACAACATGGGAATATTGAACTTTTTTTTGTCCACTTCCTCACTATTGATTAAATCTGACTCAACCGGAAGTGAGAAAGTAATATATGATGTCAGAGGTGTACAGTCATCGAAAACGATTACTATACTTATTATTGTTATCGCTCTTTTTGCGGTAGTTGTCTTTGAACTCGTAAGATTGTGCAGGACACAAAGTTGCGGTCATATTGAGGGAATGACAACCTATGAGGACAAGTATGTGGAGATTTCAGACAACGAGATGCTGATTCCCACTGAGGTTCGGACCAAAGATAAAAGGAACGCAGTTGATATCTACATAGAAAGAGTAGACGACGAACGGAAGGTTGTCGATTCCGAATTGATTGGAGAGGCCGAAAAGGATAAAGGTGAGTCTTAGCCTATTGCCCCGGTCTATGGTAACCACGGACCAATGATTGATCACTGGAACATGGTGGAGTTACTTCACGTGACCATTCTCAAGCAGACATTGATAGAGGTTATTGGTATTTAGGAGTGTCATCTTTAGTAGGGCCAGTTGGCTATTTGTTTTTACTTGGTGAATACTAATAGGTAAGTGAAGAGTTAATAGTGACAAGTTTCGTTTCGTGAACAGCTGAAAAGTTGAGGTGGCTATGATCCCATGGTCTTTTGGCGAAGCAGGGCTTCGCAGTGAAAAGTGAAGCACTTCGTGCAATGATATCCGTTCCCCACGGTCACGGATGAAATACCTTCGGTATGAAGCGGATCAATTTCTTAAGTCATCACAACATAAGCAGTACAACCACACTGGAGACTATGATGGGAATTATGGCATAGCCCAGTTTTTTTATGCCCGCCGAGCCCAGGTATACCGATATGACATACATAACCGTATCTCCGCAGCCCAGCAAAATGGCTGTCTGAATTCCTACCAGTGAATCGGGCCCAACCCGCTTCATAATGTCCGCAGCCAGAGTGGCAGATGCAGAGCCGGAAATTGGCTTAATTACAGCCAGAGGAATCAGTTCCGGAGATAGCCCCAGAGATTTGGCCAAGGGCGTCAGGGCGTTGCTGATCCATTGGGCCGCACCGCCTGCCCTGAACACAGTTACGGCAGTTACCAACCCAATCATAACAGGCAGCAGCCGCACCAGAGAGGGAAGCCCCTGGCGAACCCCGTCCACAAAGGCGTCAAACAGGTTCACACCCCGGAAATAGGCTACAACCAGGATAAGCAGAACAATAACCGGCAGGGCATAGACGCCTATGGTTTCGGTAATGCTCATCATGTGGTGATTCTCCCGGATGCAGGGACAGGCCTTCTCCTTTTGTGCCAGAGTGGCCAGCCGCTCACATTCCTGCAAATTACGCAGGTGACAATACCTGCTGCCAGGGAAACAATCTGGGCCAGCCAAATTTGAGGCAGCACCGAGGATGCTACAGCAGCACCAGCACTTTGCCGAATGGATAGAACCATAGTGGGCACCAGCTGCAGCCCGGCCACATTGAGCAGGAGGAACATTATCATATTGTGGGATGCGGCATCACCGGTGCCTTCCTGTATCTGCAGCTCCTTAATGGCCCGTATTCCCAAAGGGGTGGCCGCATTGCCTACGCCCAGCAGGTTGGCAGCAATATTCATGGACATAGCCTGCACTGCATCACTGTCCTTGGGAAGGTTGGGCATCAACAGGCGAATCAGGGGCCACATCAGTCTGCTTAGCCATTTCATAATGCCGGCCCGGGAGGCAACTTCTACCAGCCCGCTCCAGAGACAAAACATGCCTGCTAATCCCAGCGTTATCTGGACGCCATCTCCTGCTCCCCTGATGATAGCCTCAGAGACGGCTTCGCCCTGGCCGGTTGCCATGCCAAATATGGCTCCCGACAGCAGCAGGAACAACCACACAAAGTCTATCAAAGTATTCCTCCGGTTGTGTCTATGGGAAAGTGTATGAGATTGTACAGGGATTAATGCAAATGAGGCTGCCTCAGGCAGATAGTTGTGACCACCCTGTCCAGGATATAGGACCTGTCTCTGGCAGGATAGTAGGCGAGGAGAGGCTCTGCTACCTCCTGCAAATACTGTTTTGTAAATGTGGGGAGGCAGAGTTGCTTGCCAAACCGGGCTCTCATGTTATTGACCTGTCGATTGAAGGTTGTATTAAAAGGCCTTGCCACCTGTGCTTTAATGAGGGAGCGGGGCTCTATTTCCATAGGGCAATATTTTGTGTTGGAAAGCAAGGCAGCACCTTGGTCGAAAATGGGACAATAGTCAAAGCCTGTATCCCGGGCCAGCACGGCAATATTGTTCAGGTGGCGGTCATCGTTTATTACCAGACTGTCTATCTCGAACAGCAAGGTGAGATATTGGGGAAATAGGCCTAGTCCGGTAATATCTGCTGCAGCCTCTGCTAAATAGAGCATTCTCTGTTTGTCGCTGGAGATGCTGGATAGTTTGCCGGACAGGGATCTGCCGAGAAACAGCTTAAACAACTGGCTGATGGTTATAATGGACGTATTAGGCGGCAGAAAGTCCGGGCTGCTGCAGGCAGTCCTCCGGCGGCCATGGACTATGACCTCTTCCATGGTGTACCTGACAAAGGTAAAGGGAGTATCCCTCTCTATATTGCTGTGTTCCAGGAGCAGACTTGTAAAAACCTCTGCCAATGCCTCATACCCAAATTGGTCAACCTTGTACCATTTGCCATTGTCCAGCCACTTTTCCTGATTGCCCCGGGAGGAGGTTTCTGCAATCTTCTTGTTGGAGATGAGAGTTATTGACATGGCTTGCCTCCGGGAAATTCCTGAACTTCCAGCCAATGTTGGTCTTCTGCCATACGGCCCTTGGTCTCCCGGATAATTTCCAGAGCATCGTATTGGCCTATTCCCAGAAAATCCAGATACTCACGAATACCATCCCTGGATGCAGGTATGCAGCGGCTATCCAGGAAGGCAAGATAGTCTGCCCAGGAAGGAGAGAAGTTGTTGCCAAAGGCAGTGTACAGGTAGTGGGATACCAGGTTCTCAACGAAGACAGATTGGCTGGTGTAGTCTGCAATAATCCTGGAGCAGAGAGTTTGGCTTCTATAGTAGGAGAGGAGCACCAGGTCATGACCTAATTCAGATGCTCTATGGAAAAACTGTTCAAAAGTTGGAGAAGGGGCAATAGTAATACAGGATCCGTCGAAGGAGAGGAGTACCTGGCGGCTATCCGGTGAAAGTCCCAGCCTGTTAATCCAATCGGTGGGCAGGGATAATTTGTATGAGACAGATCTGGCAGAGGCAGTTCCCCCGGCCTGATTCACAATAATGTTTGCCATGCGCTGTTCCATATGCACCTCCTGCAAATATTATGCCCTATTCGTAACGAATAGGCAAGGAAAATAGCGTGAGCCAACAGGGCTTTTTTGCAAATTCTCACACTAAATGCAACCCCAGATTCTGCTGCTGCATTACTCTGGGAATTTACTCAGGGCGATTTCGGAGTCTGGAAAACCCCTGATTCTTGCACCCGTGGGCTACTTGTCATATAATTACATAATCTATGTGCAAACATAGCATAACCGGAAAGGAAGCGGCACATTTGTCGCAGCAGGGAAAATGGCTAAGAATTACTACATTACAACAGCAATTGCATACACATCCGGCAAGCCTCATATAGGCAACTGCTACGAGGCAGTTTTGGCAGACAGTATTGCCAGATTCAAGAGGAGCCAGGGATACAACGTATTCTACCAGACCGGCACAGACGAGCATGGACAGAAGATTGAGGAGAAGGCAGCCGCAGCAGGCGTCACACCCCAGCAATACGTGGACAACGTGGCAGGGATTATTCGTGGGCTGTGGGATATGCTCAACACCTCCTATGATAAATTCATCAGAACAACGGACAAGGACCATGAGAAGTGCGTCCAGGAGATTTTCCGCAGGCTCTATGACCAGGGAGATATTTACAAGGGTGCCTACGAGGGCATGTACTGTACTCCCTGTGAGTCATTCTGGACAGAGTCTCAGCTGGTAGACGGCAAGTGCCCCGACTGTGGACGGGAGTGCAAGCCGGCCAAGGAGGAGGCCTACTTCTTCCGTATGAGCAAGTACGCTCCCCGGCTTATTGAATATATCGAGGCCCATCCTGAGTTCATTCAGCCTGTGGCCCGGAAGAACGAGATGATGAACAACTTCCTTAAGCCCGGTCTCCAGGACCTGTGCGTTTCCAGGAGTTCCTTTAAGTGGGGCATCCCCGTTCCCTTTGATGAGAAGCACGTTATCTACGTATGGTTGGATGCACTTATCAACTATATTACCGGCATCGGATACAACCCCTGCGGAGACAGCACAGAGCAGTTCAAGGAACTGTGGCCTGCGGATCTGCAGCTGATTGGCAAGGACATTATCCGCTTCCACACGATTTATTGGCCCATATTCCTTATGGCATTGGGTCTGCCTCTGCCTAAGCAGGTGTTTGGACATCCCTGGCTGCTGCAAAATGGTGACAAAATGTCCAAGTCCCGGGGCAACCTGATCTATGCAGATGATCTGGTGAAGATTTTCGGTGTGGATGCTGTCAGGTACTTCGTGCTTCACGAGATGCCCTTTGAGAGCGATGGTTCTATTACGTGGGACCTGCTGGTGGAGAGGATCAACTCCGACCTGGCAAATACCATGGGCAATCTGGTGAACCGCACCATAGCCATGAGCAACAAATATTTTGGCGGACAGGTTATTGACGGCGGCGCTGCCGAGACAGTGGACGCAGACCTGAAGGCCGTTGCCACATCCTGCGCAGACAAGGTTACAGCCAAGATGGAGGAGCTCCGTGTTGCAGATGCCATTACGGAGATATTCAACCTGTTCAAGCGCTGCAACAAATATATCGACGAGACAGAGCCCTGGATTCTGGCCAAGGATCCTGCCAAGGCCGCCAGACTGCAGACAGTTCTGTATAACTTGGTTGAGAGCCTGACTATTGGCGCATCTCTTCTGGAGTCCTTCATGCCCGACACATCTGCCAAGATTCTGGGTATGCTGGGCAGTCCCAGGCGCTCTTTGGAGACCATGAGCACATTTGGCCTGTACCAGGGAGACAGGGTTACAGATAAACCGGAAATCCTGTTTGCCAGACTGGACCCGGAAGTGGTGAACCAGCAGGTAGACCAGCTGTTGTCAGCAGCGTCTGCACCTGCAGCACCGGCCAAGCCTGAGGCCAAGGAACTGATCGACTATGACGCATTTGCCAAGCTGGAGCTGAGAGTCGGACAGATTAAGGAGTGCAAGCCTGTGCCCAAGAGCAAAAAGCTGCTGTGCAGCCAGATCGATCTGGGCTATGAGACCAGGCAGATTGTCTCCGGCATTGCCCAATACTATACCCCAGAGGAACTGGTGGGCAAGAGAGTGGTGGTAGTAACCAACCTTAAGCCTATCAAGCTCTGCGGCGTGGAGTCTGCAGGCATGGTGCTGTGCGCTTCCCAGGGAGACAAGCTGTGCATCGTAACTCCTGAGAAAGATATCCCGCTTGGAGCTGAGGTCAGCTAATGATATTTGACACCCACGCCCACTACGACTGTGATGCATACGATTCAGACAGAGATGAACTGCTGGAAGAAATGCATTCCACAGGCAATGTTGGCCTTATTCTCAACTGTGCAGACGGCATTGCTTCCTGCCATAGGACTCTGGAACTGTGTGGACGCTATGATTTTGTATATGGCGCCCTGGGCATTCATCCGGAGCGGCTGGAGGACTTTACCGCGGAGAATCTGGACGCCATTGCCAAGCTGGCGGCCCGGAATAACAGGGTCAAGGCCATTGGAGAGGTTGGGCTGGACTATGTCAATGGAGGAGACAGGGATCAACAGCACAGGCTGTTCGCCCGTCAGATAGGCATTGCCCGGGAGCTGGGATTGCCTCTGGTGATTCACGACAGAGAGGCTCATCTGGACACCATGACCATCCTCAATCGGGAGCGGGCATGGGAGGCAGGCGGTGTTATGCACTGTTACAGCGGCAGCAGGGAAATGCTTCCCCAGATTATGGACCTGGGTATGTATATTGGGGTAGGCGGAGTGCTTACGTTCAAGAACGCAGTCAGGGTTCGACAGGTGGTGGAGGCGGTACCCCGGGACAGACTGTTGGTGGAGACCGACGCCCCATATCTGACTGCTGTCCCCCATAGAGGGCATCGCAACAGATCCGACTACATATCATATGTTCTGGAACAAATTGCATGTATATGGAATATTTCTCCAGAATCCGCGGAAAATATTACATATGATAATGGGTGTAGGCTCCTGAAAATATGGGAGTCAATTAAAGAACAGAGAGATTCAGATGAATAAAATTATAAGTTACATTAAGTCACATGAGATATTGACGGCCTGCATAGCTGTGGTTTTGGCCATGGCTCTGGGCCTTTGCATTTCATCAGTGGTGAACAATACAATCCTGGATACCGAAGATGGACGAACAGAGATTGTCACCGAGGTGGTAGAGGAGACCGAGGAAGTCAGGAGATATATGGATTCCCGGGAGCTTATTGCCCGTCCGGAGATGTATATTGCTGAGGAAGAGAAGCCCAAGGAGGAGGAATCCAAGGCAAAGCTGATCACATACATTGCAGACGGCATTACTGCTAAGGTCTACAGTATGGAAGATACGGTGGGAGAGCTTTTTGGCCTGGCAGGTATAGGCATAGACCCTGCAGATCGTCTGGAGAAGATGGCATATTCCTGGAGTGATGCTCCTGAGGGAGTGCTGACGGCGGAGAGCCCTCTGGAGGACGGCATGGTAATCAACGTGGTGAGAATAGACAGCGAGTATATACAGAAAGAGGTTACTGTAGCCTATAAGACCACATACAGAGACAACGACAACATGGACAAGGGCACTACCAAGGTGGTGCAGCAGGGTGCCAACGGCAAGACCATCGAGACCTACAAGGTGGTCCGGGAAAACGGAGAGGTGGTCTCTACGGAGAAGGTTTCCTCCCAGGTGGTCAGCTATCCCACCAATGCAATAGTGGATGTGGGAACAGTGCCTGTATTCTACGCATCCGACGGAACCAAGGTTCGCTATTCCAAGAAGATATATGTTAAGTTGACCTGCTATACGGCCAGCTACAAGGATACCGGGAAACATCCGGGCCATCCTGAGTTCGGAATCACATATTCCGGATACAAAGCCAGGGTAGGCATTGTGGCCTGTGACCCCAAGTATATCCCACTGAACACCAACCTGTACGTTACTATTAATGGCCAGAAGGACTATGGATTCTGCTGGACCGGGGATACCGGAGGTGGAGTCAACGGAAACCATCTGGACCTGTATGTAAATACTCAGGCCGAGTCCGACGGATTTGGCGTCAAATACGGATATGCCTATGTGCTGTACAAGCAGACAGGATATCCATTCTAGGGTGACATTATGATGAACAGGGACCTGTGCTGCCGACTGCTCCGTTCAGGGGGCATCCATCCCGATAAAAATCTGGGACAGAATTTTCTATGCAGTCAGCAGGCTATAGATGACATTGTGGATGCGGTGGCAGCAGGCCCTGAGGATACAGTGGTGGAGATTGGCTGCGGCATAGGCGGGCTGACGGCAGAGCTGTGTCCCCGGGCAGGACAACTGATCGGAATAGAGCTGGACAAGAGAGTATTGCCGGTATTGGAATCCCGGCTTGAGCAGTACCCCAACCACCGGATACTCAATCAGGACGTGCTGGACACGGATTTCAGCACCTTTGGACAGGGCATCAAGGTGGTGGGCAACCTGCCCTATTACATAACCACAGAAATAATGAAGAGGCTGTTCACATACCATAGCTGCATCAAGGACATTACAGTTATGATGCAGACAGAGGTTGCAGCCAAGGTAACCGCCCGCCCGGGTCAGTCCGGATATGGCCTGATGTCCATTATGGCTGCATTTTATGGGGAGACCCAGGTGGTGACAGATGTGGATGGCGGCAATTTCTTCCCTCCGGCACCTGTCAGGTCTACGGTGCTGCACATCCGCATGCTGGACAAGCCTGCCGCAGTAACCTCAGATGAGGGAAATATGTTCAGATTTATCAAGGACGCCCTGCTTCTGAGGCGCAAGACATTGATGAATTCTCTGGCTGCTGCAGGATACTTTGGCGGAGACAAGGCCCAGATAGAGGCAGCCATAGTCAGGGCAGGCGCAGACCCATCTGCACGGGCCGAAAAGCTGTCTCTGCAGCAATTGGCAGATCTGGCGGAACAATTCCGCAAATAATAATCAAAACTGAATAGACAGAGGATTTGTTGGAAATACTTCCTTTACATGATAGTTGAGGGAGGTAATTCCACATGAGTAAAAAAAACGGGACGGTAGGATCCGTCAGGACTGCAATTTGTTTTGTGATGCTGGCGTTGACATTTCTTTTCTTGGGGGCTCTGACGTTCGAAGCCGGCAGTGCAGTGAAGCAGGTCCGGGAGGTGTCGTCGGCGGTATTTCGACTGCACATAGTTGCCAACAGCGATTCGCAGGAGGATCAGGATCTGAAACTCCGGGTACGTGATGCCATAGGAGATGAAATGAAGCTCATGCTGGAGGAGAAAAACGCCCTGACCAGAGAGCAGGCCATAGAGACCGTAGAGGCCAACATGGACAGGCTGGTGTCAGTGGGACAGCAGGTGGTTACGGATGCCGGATATGACTACCCGGTGGATGCCCTGGTGTGCCGCAGGCCCTTTCCCACCAAGGAGTATGAGGATATTACTCTGCCTGCCTGGGACTACGACTGCCTGTATGTAACCATAGGCGAAGCTGAGGGCAGAAACTGGTGGTGCGTGCTGTTTCCTCGCCTGTGCTTCACAGATGGAGTAATGGGAACCGTGGATCAGGATGGCAGGGAATACCTGTCGGAGAACCTGTCTACAGGGGCCTATGACATGATAACCGTAAATGCAGAAGAAAAACCTGCCCGGGTAGAGGTCAGGTTCAAGATAGTTGAAATAATACAGGATATAAAGGAAGCTTTCAGAAATTAGTCCTGCAGTGTCTCGTCGGTGCGGTAGGCTACAAAGTTCTCTATGAGATCCATGAGCTCCTGACACCCTGTACCCTTAAGAGCTGAGAAGGGGAGAATTCCCTCGGCACTCTCCAGACCCAGGGTTTCCCTGATGACCTTGATGCTCTCGGACTGCTGGCGGGCAGACAATTTGTCCGCCTTATTGGCCAGAATGACAAAGGGCATCCCCTTGGCAATCATCCAATTGACCATGGCGCAGTCATCTGTAGTAGGCTTGTGCCGAATGTCTACAATCTGTACACATATTCCTTTGTCCTTGGCAAATTCCAGATAAGTATCGATAACATTGGCCCAGCGCTGGCGCTCCTGCTTGGAGACGCTGGCATAGCCATATCCGGGCAGGTCTACAAAATAGGCGCTGCCGTCCACGTCAAAGAAGTTGATATGCTGTGTTTTGCCCGGAGTGGCTCCCACTCTGGCAAAGTTTTTGCGCCCCAGAAGTCGGTTAATCACAGAGGATTTGCCCACATTGGACCTGCCGGAGAACACAATATGAGGCCGGTCATCCCCGGGAAAGTCTGCAAGTTTTACGGCAGATAATAAGAATTTGACCTTGTTTACGTTCATATGTCCTCCAGAGAAAATGTGTTGGGCTGTGGGTGCTTGAAAAGTTTATCACAAAGCTGGAATAGGGGCAAATACCAGTTTTTATTGTGCATAGTGCACAAATTGGAACATCAAATTTGTGCAACTTCATCAAAGATGGGCCTTGAAAGTGGGGTAGTCGGGCTTTATAATACTGCACGAAATGAATGCTTTAGTGCAGTAAAGGCTGAGGCCATCACAGCACAGGGTGGGAGTTTCAAATACTATTAAGGAGGTGCACGCTATGATAATTTCACAAGGTGCATATGATTTCATTAATGAAGTCTACCAGCGAACAGAGCGTAATGAGCCTCTCAGTGGTACGATTGTTAGAATGTATATTAACGGTTCCACTTATGACAGGCTTAAGATCAAGGGCTTTCTGAATGAATTGGCAGAAGCCGGAGTTATTGAATACGTATCACAGTTCGGATCCGCACCGGTAGCAAACGGGTTCAGATTCGAGAACATGGACCAGATCAGAAATTACGTTCACGCAGCATGATGTAATATCATCAACAGACAAAGCGACCTGCAATTTAGCAGGTCGCTTTATTATAGGTGACAAAATGATTAGCCCAGGAGTGCTCTGTCGTTGGAGAACTCGGTGCCGCTGGACGACATATCCAACAAAGCCGCAATCTGATCTCTCCGCCCGTAAATCACCGCAACAACCCATACGGCTTTCTTTTCCTCTTTAATCTGATAATAAACTAGAAAGTTCTTAACGGGCATTCTGCGGACTCCTTTTGTGTGCCACGGTTCTTCCTCCGTAAGAGGGTATCTTGACGGCATAGAACCCAGCTTTCCAATTTCACATTGCAGAGTATTCAACCATTTTCGTGCGATTCCCGGCTCCAGCAGTATTTTGGAGATATATTGCAACGATTCTTCAATTTGACCAATTGCCTGTGCGGTCAGCATCACCTCATACTCCATGCTCAAAGCCCCTCACGGATTTTGGCAAAGGCTTCATCAATGGGCAATCCTTCGCCTGATTGCGCCTGGTTGCAGCCGGTTTCCATAACTGCATTAAACTGCTCATCAGTCAGGTCGTCTCTGGCAGGCAATTTCGGTACAGTAAGGGAATACGGAACGCCCCCGGTCATAATGATTTGTCTGTACAGAGTATCAATCAGAACCGAAACAGGCAGTCCAATCCTGGCCAGAACTTCCTCAGCCTGTCGTTTGATTTCCGGCTGGACACGAGCTGTTACATTTGCGCTTTTTGTCGCCATCGTCATCACCTGCCTTTCTGCTCTTGATATATCATATTGTATAGCTAATTGCAATACATTATTCATTGAAAAAAACAACATAGCCGTTTTTACGACTATGTCGCTTTTCAGAGATTACTAAATAATTAAGTTGCACCGCCTTTGCAGGTCGCTTTGTTATAGGTGACAAATTGATTAGCCCAGGAGTGCTCTGTCGTTGGAGAACTCGGTGCCGCTGGCCTTGGAGAACTGCTCCAGCAGCATCTCCACAGTGAGGTTTTTCTTTTCCTCGCCGCTGACATCGAAGATGATACGACCGCCGTTCATCATGATGAGACGATTGCCGTGGGCAATAGCGTCCCTCATGTTGTGGGTAATCATAATTGTTGTCAGGTTCCCCTCGGATACGAACATGTCCGTAAGGAAGAGAACCTTATCAGCGGTTTTCGGGTCCAGGGCAGCAGTATGCTCGTCCAGCAACAGCAGCTCCGGCTTGTTCATAGTGGCCATGAGCAGTGTTACTGCCTGGCGCTGACCTCCTGAAAGCAATCCCACACGGGTGGTAAGTCTTGTCTCCAGGCCAAGCTCCAGCTCCCGGAGCATTTCCTTGTACTCCTGACGCTCTGCCTTGGTGATAGCCCAGTGGAGGGTGCGGCGCTTGCCCCGGCGATAGGCCAGAGACAGGTTTTCTTCCAGCTGCATATTGGCTGCGGTGCCCATCATGGGATCCTGGAATACCCGTCCCAGGAAGGCGGCACGCTTGTACTCCTTCATGTGGGTAATGTCCTTGCCGTCGATAATTATCTGGCCCTGATCAGGAGCAAATACACCGGCGATCACATTGAGCATGGTGCTCTTGCCTGCACCGTTGCTTCCGATAACGGTTACAAAGTCACCGTCATTGAGGGTCAGGCTAATGTTGTCCAGGGCTAACTTTTCATTGACCGTTCCGGGGAAGAAGGTCTTGGAAATATTCTTAAGTTCAAGCATTTGAATTTCCTCCCTTCTTTGCCGCCTTGGAGAAGTACTTTTCTTTCCAATATGGAACTGCCAGGAAAATGGCCACAACCACAGCAGAGAGCATCTTGAGCAGGTCTGTGTCCAGGCCGAGCCAGATAACTGTCTGGTATACGATGTAGTATATAATTCCGCCGCCTACCACACTTGCCAGCTTAAAGGCGAAGTTGTTGGTCAGTTTTCCAAACAGAGCCTCGCCGATAATAACTGCAGCCAGACCGATAACAATGGCGCCCCGGCCCATGTTAATATCCGCGAACCCCTGATACTGGCACAGCAGTGCGCCGGAAAGGGCTACAATGCCGTTGGATATCATCAGGCAAATGATTTTGCTCCTGTTGGTGTTAATACCCTGGGCGTGGCTCATGTTGATGTTGCAGCCTGTGGCACGGAGGGAACAGCCCAATTCTGTGCCGAAAAACCAATACAGCAGTGCAATCAGAACAAGTACTATACCTGCCAAGATTATAATGGAGGCAAGCCTGTCCAACTGGGTAATAACAACGTGGTACGTGCGGGAACTGAGCCCCTGGTTTGCCTTACCCAATATCTTGAGGTTCACGGACCACAGCATCAGCTGGGTCAGGATACCTGCCAGAATGGGAGGAATGCCCAGAGCAGTGTGGAACAGTCCGGTAACAAGACCGGTAAGCATACCGGCCACAATTGCGGCAAGCATCGCCAGCCACACGTTGACGCCGTTGACAACCAACATGGTACATACAGCAGCGCCTGTGCAGATGGATCCGTCCACGGTCAAGTCGGCCATATCCAGCAGCTTATATGTAATGTAGACGCCGATGGCCATTATGCCCCAGATAATACCTTGAGCAACGGCACCCGGCAGTGAATTAAAATAGCTCATCTATTTCTCTCAAGTAATCAGTCAAGTGGTTTGTAGCCTTCGGGAACTGTGATTCCCAGAGCCTCACAGATTTCCTTGTTGTACATCTTTTCAGGGTTGGAGTCATACTGAATGGGCATCTTGGAAATGTCCTCTTTTCCTTCCAGAATGTCAGCTGCCATCTCGCCGGTCTTGTAACCTATCTCGTAGTAGCTGATTGAGAGAGTGAATGTACCGCAGCCCTTGCAAATGCCAGCCTCACCGGCAAAAACGGGAACCTTCTTGGGCAGGCAGATGTTGTTGATAGTCTCTGTGCAGGAGGCAGCAGTGTTGTCTGTGGGGATATAAATAACATCGCTCTCTGCGGCGGCATTCTCTGTAAACAGGGCAACGTCGTTGGAGTCGGCGAAGGCATATTCCTTAACAGTCAGGCCCTTGCTCTCCAGATATTCCTTGACAACCTTCACCTGATATTTGGAGTTGGGCTCAGCGGAACAGTAGAGGAGACCAATGTTCTTTGCATCGGGGAACAGGTCGATAATCATCTGTGCCTGGTCATTCAGAGGGGCCAGATCGGAGGTTCCGGAAATGTTGGAGCCCACAACACCGTTGAAGTTATCTATGTTGAGAGCAACGCCATACTCTGTAACTGATGTGCCCAGAATCGGGATTGTGGTAGTGGCAGAGGAACAAGCCTGAAGTGCAGAAGTTGTATTTGCCAGAATCAGATCCACGTTTTTGGACACAAAGTTGTTTGCAATAGTGGGACAGGTATTGGGATCGCCGGCAGCATTCTGATAATCGAATGTGACATTCTCTTCGCCAAGTCTGTCGATAATGGCTTGCTTAAAGCCTTCAGTTGCCTGATCCAGGGCGTCGTGGGTAACCAGCTGCAAAATGCCGATGTTATAGCCCTTTTTGCTGCAGGAAGTGGCAGCCAGTGCGGTAGTGGCCAAAATAGCCATGACCAGTACCAGAGATAAAATCTTGCGTAGGTTTTTCATGTTTGGTTCTCCTTTAGTTACTACTTATTAATAAATAAGATTGTCTTATTTCACATCTAAATAGGGTATTTGTCAATATGGGAAGGGAGTTTTGATAAAAATCGAGAAAAAAACCTCTTTTGACTGCCCAATACCGAGTTGACAGTGGAAAAATGCTGTGTTAATATGAGTTCCGCTAAATCGATTGCAGTCGTGGCGGAATTGGCAGACGCGCTAGTTTCAGGTACTAGTTTGTGTAACGCAGGTGGGGGTTCAAGTCCCCCCGACTGCACCAGAAATCCAAGTCTTCGGACTTGGATTTTACTTTGTACTGAAGAAAAGACCATGGGAGCGTAGAGACCAGAGTTTTTCACTCTTCACTGATATAGTCGAGCAAAGGAACGTGGAGACCAGAACTCTTCACTCTTAACTTTTAACTCTTCACTGAAAAAGACGGGGGTGCGGAGAGAATGAAAAAGTCTATTTTGTACGCGCTCTTAGCCGCTATATTTTATGCCATAAATACGCCGCTGTCTAAGTTGCTGCTGGGCCATATCCCGCCCACCTTTATGGCCGCGTTTCTCTACCTTGGAGCAGGATTGGGTGTTGGCATCATGTACCTTTTCCATTGGAAGAATGAGAAACCGGCGGAGCGCCTGACAAGAAGGGATCTGCCCTATACCCTGGGTATGATTGCACTGGACATCCTGGCACCTATTTTCCTGATGCTTGGCATCGCAGGGGGAAACGCTGCCAACGCCTCGTTGTTGGGAAACTTTGAAATCGTCTCCACCGCGCTCATCGCCCTGCTGGTCTTTCACGAGACCGTCAGCCGGCGGCTCTGGGTTGCCATAGCCCTGATTTCCTTGTCCAGCATGATCCTGTCTTTTGAGGGAACAGACAGTTTTCAGTTCTCCTATGGCTCGCTGTTCGTTCTGTTGGCTGCCGCCTGTTGGGGACTGGAAAACAACTGCACCCGCAGTATTTCCGATAAAAGCACCTATGAAATCGTGGTGTTGAAGGGGGCTTTTTCCGGAGGAGGGTCTTTCCTGATAGCCCTGCTGATGCGGGAGAAGCTCCCCGCCATTCGCTATGTTCTGGCGGCAATGCTTCTGGGATTTGTGGCGTATGGTCTGAGCATCTTTTTCTATATCCGTGCCCAGCGCAGCCTTGGGGCGGCAAAGACCAGCGCGTATTACGCCATCGCACCATTTGTGGGGGCATTTCTCTCCTTTGTCCTGATTGATGAATCGCTGACGGTCTCTTATGTAATCGCCCTTTTGATCATGGTGGTGGGGACTTGGTTTGTGGTTATGGACACGCTTGCGAAGAATCACACCCAATGATGCTGTGCTGCGGGAAACGGGATTTCTAAAAGGAGCAGAGGAAACACAACTCATACTCTTCACTCTTCACTGAATATAGTCGAGCATAGGAACGTGGGGGCCAGAGTTTTTCACTCATCACTCTACACTCTTCACTATATAATAGAGGGTGCTTGCCCATGTTGATATCTTCCAGTATCATAGATTTGCGCAGAAGAAAGGAGACCGGAGTTATGCCATTTGATTTCAAGAAGGAATACAAGGAGTTCTACTTGCCCAAGGACAAGCCCGGCATTGTTACCGTTCCCAGTATGAATTATATAGGTGTTCGGGGACAGGGAGACCCAAACGCAGAGGATGGAGAGTACAAGCAGTCCATCGGCCTGCTCTATGGCATTGCCTTTACCATCAAGATGTGCAGCAAGGCCGATCACCGGATCGAGGGATACTTCGACTATGTGGTTCCGCCTCTTGAGGGCTTTTGGTGGCAGGATGGCGTGGAGGGCATTGACTATAGCCACAAGGATAACTTCAAATGGATATCGGCAATGCGGCTTCCGGATTTTGTCACAGAGGAGGATTTCCAATGGGCGGTGGAGGAGGCCACCAGGAAGAAAAAAATCGACTTTTCCAAGGTTCAGTTCCTGACCTATGACGAGGGAGAATGCGTTCAGTGTATGCACATTGGCTCCTATGACAACGAACCTGCCACAATCGCACTTATGCACCAATATATGGAGAGCCGTGGGTACACTCTGGACATTACGGACAAGCGGCTGCACCACGAAATCTATCTCAGCGACCCCAGGAGGGTGGCTCCCGATAAGCTGAGAACTGTGGTCCGGCATCCCATAAGGAAGGCATAGACTATTCCCCAGGGTTATGCTGGAAGATTTGGAACAAAAAACCGAAAGTAAAACTTATTCATCCCTTTGAAAAATGAGCGGATACATGTTATTATATGTCATAAATTGGTGAATTATACTGTAATGCGTTGTATTGCGTTTTTGTGCACCGGATTAACGGTTTCAGATCCGGACATGAAAATAGACATCCGATGCTGTTTATGGGTTTGATTTGCTGTACAAAACATAACAGGACCTGCCATGTTTGCCATACATCCCGTTTCCAGGGTGCAGGACACAACAACCATTACAATTCATATTCATCGGGCGCCCTGTACAACGGGGCACTCCTCTATGGTTTGCTGAAAATGATTTCTATGGGAAGCTGTGATGAGTATTAAACGGGAAAGTGCCAAAAAACAGAAAATATTGATTGTAGACGATTCTGAGATGAACCGCTCTATCTTGGCGGATATGCTGGGGGACGAGTACGATATTATCGAGGCTGAGGATGGCGCCGCTGCCCTGGTCGCCATACAGAAGTCCGTGCTGGATCTCTCTCTGGTACTGCTGGATGTGGTGATGCCTCGGGTGGACGGATTCGAGGTCCTGACTGTCATGAACCAGAAGCATTGGATTGAGAACATTCCCGTCATCATGATTTCTGCTGAAAGTGGTTCTTCCCATGTTAAGAGAGCCTATGAAATGGGAGTCACGGACTTTATCGCCAGACCCTTCGATACATTGATTGTCCGCCGTCGTGTAGTCAATACCCTTTTGCTGTATGCTAAGCAAAAGAAGCTCCTGGACATGCTCACCGATCAGATTCATGAGAAGGAACGCCACAGCAGCATGATGGTTGACATTCTGAGCCATATTGTGGAGTTCCGTAATGGCGAGAGCAGCCAGCATATTGTACGTGTCCGCACCCTGACTGAGGTGTTCCTGCGGCAGCTGCAGAGGAAGACCGACCGGTATCAACTCACTCCGGATGACATTTCTCTTATCTGCACCGCTTCTTCCCTTCACGACATCGGCAAGATTGCTATCAACGAGAAGATTCTTAACAAGCCCGGCAGGCTGACACCGGAAGAATTCGAAGTAATGAAAACACATACCTTGATAGGCGGCAAGATGCTTAAGAATCTCCCTGCCTATGAGGACGAGCCCCTGATTAAAATCGCCTATGAGATCTGCCGTTGGCATCACGAACGCTATGACGGCAGGGGATATCCTGACGGGCTGGTAGGTGACAATATTCCCATTTCCGCACAGATTGTGGCCCTGGCCGACGTTTACGACGCCCTGACCAGTGAACGTTGCTACAAGAAGGCATATAGCCACGAGGCCTCGGTTCAGATGATTCTGGACGGCCAGTGCGGTACTTTCAATCCGCTGCTGATGGACTGCCTGCGGGACGTAGCTCCAAATCTGGAGGAGGAGTTGACAAATGTGGCAGCCCAGGCATATCGACCTGACCTAGTCCTACAGAAGGCTCTGGGCGTGTCGGACAGGTCCCTGCGGCTTCTGGACCATGAGAGGATAAAATACAATTTCTTCGCTGCTATGACCGAGGAGATTCAGTTTGAGTATACAGTGACGCCGGATATGATGGTCCTGTCCAGTTGGGGAGCCAAAAAACTGGGTCTGGAGGAGGTAATTCTCAAGCCCTGGCAAAATGAAAAAGTACTCCAGGTTTTCGGAGAGGAAGCCCACCGTGAAATCTCAAAGATGCTGAGATCCACCACTCCGGAAAATCCTGTGATTAACTACCAGTGCCTGCTGCAATACAGCGGTGAGTCTCGCTGGCACCGATTCATCGCCCGGGCCATTTGGTCCGAGGATGATCCTACGGTATACACCGGCTCCATCGGAAAGTTTATGGATATCCACGATTCCCAGATGGAGCTGAACAGTCTGAAGATACAGGCCTCCCACGACACATTGACCGGACTTCTGAACCGGGCCTATGCCAAGACCCAGATTCAAGCCAAGATCAATCGGAATCCAAATGCATCCTATATTATGGCCATCGTGGACATTGACGACTTTAAGGGCATCAACGACAGTTACGGACACATGTTCGGAGATCGGGTACTTAAGAACCTGGCGGACAGGCTGCTCAAGAGCGTTTCTCATGATGACGTAGTGGCCCGGGTAGGCGGCGAGGAGTTCCTGCTGTTCATGGAGGACAGAGAAGATGTGGAACAGGCAGTCGGCCGCGTATTTGATGCGGTCACCGGGAATTATGAGGGCTGTTTCCTTTCAGTCAGCATAGGTGTGGCCAGTACCAAAATAGTTGGTAAGGAATACGACAGGCTGTACCACGCTGCGGACCAGGCCCTCTATTCGGCAAAGGGAGCGGGACGCCGGCAGTTCTGTTTCTATGATGAATCCATTAGCAAGACCCTATCTGATGTTTCACTTATGGACAACCAGGAGGAAGGAGATAATAACAAATGAACCTAAAAGAGTGCTATGCCGCCATGGGCGGTGACTATGCTGACGTATCCCAGCGCTTGCCCAGCGAACGGCTTATACAGAAATTTGTCCTGAAATATCTGGATGACAAGAGCTATGACCTGCTCTGCACCTCTATGGCAGAAAAGAATTATGAAGAGGCTTTCCGGGCAGCCCATACTATCAAGGGTGTGTGCCAGAACCTGAGCTTTACCAAGCTGTTGGACTCCAGCAGCCGCCTGTCTGACGCTCTGCGTCATGGATGGACACCGGAGGCGGACCAGATTGTAGAAGAGGTAAAGGCAGATCACCTGGAGGTCGTATCGGCAATCCGAGCGTTCCGGGATGAATGCCAGGGATAGGCGTAGCAAAGCGACCCAGTGAAGGGTGATGAGTGAAGAGTGAAAAGCTCTGGTCCCTATGGTCCTATGGTCGAATGGATAAGCGGG
>CAZCOE010000026.1:0-19209 GCA_964500525.1 uncultured Clostridia bacterium
TGATTTTTATTGAAAAAACCGACTTATAAGTCATCAATAAAGAAACTGACTATGCTTAAAGAAAAAGGGGCAACCCCGGTAAAAGCTAAAGTCCCCACGTTCCCTTAATCGATTATGCGGCCATAGGAACATAGGGACCAGAGCTTCACTTTTCACTGGGAGGCTTTGCCTCGCCCGTACCCCGCTTAGTTATTCGAGCAATGGAACGTGGGGACCAGAACGAACGAACCATTCACTAATCACTATTCACTGGGTACCAAGGGCATGGGAGCATGGCGTCCTCAACTCTTCACTCATCACTCTACACTCTTCACTGCGAAGCCTCGCTTCGCACATAGGAGCATAGCTACCGCTTCGGGTTCTTAGGGCATCGCCCTAAGTCGTGCTCCGCGCGTCGAAACAGCGGCGCCTTTTCCCGGTACTTTTGGGCGGTCAAAAGTACCGACGAAACGAATTCACTCTTCACTCATCACTCTTCACTTGAAAGCTCCCCTTCCCCGGAATCTCTATCTCACAGGCCACCAGTTCCTGATGCCTGCAGCCCAGCTTCTTGTTCAGCTCATAATTGCCATACTTGCTGTCCCCCACTATGGGACACCCCAAGGCTGCCATCTGGGCTCTGATCTGGTGAGTTCTGCCTGTATAGAGGGTTACTTCCATCTCATAAATATCCGGTGAATCCTGGACCTTGCCAATGACCTTATATCCGGTAATTGCCTCCAGCCTGTTGGGACCGGGCTGGTTATATACTTTGACCATTCCCCGTTTGGCATCCTTCTCCATGTAGGATACTACTTTATCTTCGTCCTTGGGCGGCCTGCCAAACACCTTGGTCCTGTATTTCTTTACAATTTCCCTGTCCCGGATCAGGGCGGTAATCCTGTCCCTCTGCTCCTCTGTCTTTGCAAATATCACAAGGCCTGCGGTATTCCTGTCCAGCCTATGGCAGGGATACCACTCCCCGGGCAGAATATCAGCTAGGGTGAGCTCATTAGTCGGGCCATCGCACACGCATATTCCGACAGGCTTGTTCACAATGGCAATGTCCTTGTCCTCATGAACGATCTGAGGTTCCTGAATGTTCATCAGCACATAGTCAGCTATGTAGACCTGTACAGTATCTCCGGTATGCACAACATAGCTGTCATCCACTCTCTTGCCGTTTACCTTGATATCCCTTTGTCTGAAGGCCTTATGCAGTGCAGATTTTGGCATTCTGTCAAAGGTCCCCCTCAGGAACCTGTCAACAGCAGCGCCGTTATACTTTTCCGTAACAGTAAATATCCTCATATGTTAACCATCTGTCGGATAATATCCAGACTGTTTTGAGCAATGAGCCTGTATCTCTCCATCTTGGACTGCCTGCGGACCTTGGGGAACTTCTCTGTGTCCATTATGCCAAAATTGGCCTTCATGGGCTGGAAATCTCCTCCCGCATAGTCTGAGGCATGATGGGCCAGGGCTCCGATAACAGTACATGCCGGAAACTCTGCAGCTTCCTGCCCTAACACTGCTCTGGCAGCATTGATTCCTGCCACCAGACCCGAGGAAGTGGATTCGATGTAGCCCTCCACACCTGTTATCTGTCCTGCGAAGTAGATGTTCGGCTTGGTTTTAAGCCTGTATGTGGAGTCAAGTCTGCCCGGAGACTTGATAAATGTATTGCGGTGCATTACACCGTAGCGCATATATACCGCATCCTTAAGTCCGGGAATCATGCCGAATACTCTCTTCTGCTCCGGCCATTTGAGGTTGGTCTGGAAGCCAACCAGATTGTACATGGTGCCTGCCCTGTTCTCCTTGCGCAGCTGCACGCAGGCATAGTCCTCCCTGCCTGTTCTGGGGTTGGTCAGTCCCACTGGCTTAAGGGGGCCAAAGCGCATGGTATCCTCTCCTCTGGAGGCCAGGGCCTCGATAGGCATGCATCCTTCAAAATGGATCATGTTCTCAAAGGAGTGGAGCTCCACCTGCTCCGCCTCCAACAGAGCGTTTCTAAACTGAATGTACTGTTCCTTGTCCATGGGACAGTTCAGATAGTCTCCGTCTCCCTTGTCGTATCTGTCGGCACAGTAGACAATGTCCATGTCGATGGAGTCCGCATCCACAATAGGAGCTGCGGCATCGTAGAAATACAGGGCTGTATCTCCGATTAACGTCTTGATGTATTGGGGCAATTCACCGCAGGTCAACGGGCCTGTAGCAATTATCCATATGCTGTCGTCCTCGGGGATAGTATGGACCAGCCGGTTGATTACGGTTATGTTGGGATTGCTCCTGATGGAGTCTGTCACGTACTGGGTAAACTTGTACCTGTCCACTGCCAGAGCTCCTCCTGCAGGGACAGCAGCAGCGTCTGCCGCAGACAGAATCAGTGAGTCTAACATTCGCATCTCCTGCTTCAACAGGCCGGATGCATTCTCAATATTGTCTGCCCTCAGGGAATTGCTGCATACAAGCTCGGCAAAGGTCTCCAGGTGGTGGGCCGGAGACATATGGGCAGGCTTGCACTCATACAGGTTCACCTTGACTCCCCGTTTCGCTGCCTGGTAGGCGGCTTCGCAGCCTGCAAGACCTGCGCCAACAATATTAATTGTCTGATTCATCTTGAGCTGCCTCTCCGCCGGCGGCCTTCTTGGCCCTGGATGGACATAGAGGATTGCCGCACTTCACCAGTCGCCTGCGCTTAAAGTAGTTGCTCACCATAAACCCGCCACAGGTAGGGCAGGTTTTGTTGCTCACCACAGTTCCCCACTCCATGTAGTCACAGCTGGGATTGTGCTCACAGGCCAGATACTTCTTGCCTTTCTTTGTGGTGCGCTCCAATACACTGCCTCCGCACTTGGGACATTTGACTCCGGAATCCACTCTGATTGGCTTGGAGTTCTTGCACTTGGGGTATCCGGGACATGCCAGGAACTTGCCATTCCTGCCTGTCTTGACCACCATGTTGCGGCCGCACTTTTCGCAGACCACGTCGGAAACCTCCTCTTTGATTTCCTTGGCGCTGATCTGAGTCTGAGCCTTGAGGATGGAATCCGCAAATGGTCCATAGAAATCTCTCAGGATTTCCTTCCAATCCGCATTTCCTTCTGAGATGGAGTCCAGCTTGTTCTCCATGTCTGCTGTGAAACTCTTGTCTACTATGTCTGTGAAGTTGTCAACCATAAGCTCATTGACGATGGACCCCAATTCCGTGGGAACCAGGTACTTCTTATCTCGCTCCACATAGGTCCTGGACACAATGGTGGCGATGGTAGGTGCATATGTGCTGGGACGGCCGATGCCCTCCTCCTCCATTGCCTTGATCAGTGTAGCCTCTGTGTATCGCTGAGGAGGCTGGGTAAAGTTCTGCTTGTCCTCCAGCTTGTTAAGAGTCAGGCTGTTGCCTGCCTCCAATGAGGGCAGCTTGATTGCAGTGTCATCCTCCTTGGCATCGTCAGTGGTTTCCTCGTAGAGTGCCAGATATCCGGGGAATGTGACCTTGCTGCCTGAGGCCCTGAATGTATGGCCGCCGCAGTCAATGTCCACCTGCATAGTGTCATAGGTGGCTGAGGCCATGAGGCTGGCCAGGAATCTGTCCCATATCAGCTTGTAAAGCTTATACTGCTCACCTGTCAATGAATTCCTGATTTTCTCGGGGAACAGGTCCAGATGGGCAGGTCTGATGGCCTCGTGGGCGTTCTGGCTGCCGGAACTGTTCTTGTAATAGCGATCCTTGGCAGGCAGGTATTGGCTGCCATAGATACTGCGTATAATCTCTTTGCCGGCTGCCCTGGCCTCCTCCGCGATACGGGTGGAGTCAGTTCTGATATATGTTACCAGACCTGTGGAACCATGTCCCTGTATCTCAACGCCCTCGTAGAGCTGCTGGGCTATCTGCATGGTGCGGCCACTGGTAAAGCCATATTTCCGGGATGCGTCCTGCTGGAGAACGCTGGTAGTGAATGGAGGTGCCGGGTTGCGGGTCTTGGTGCCCTTCTTGATGCCGGACACAGTAAACTGTTGTCCATTAATATCTGCCAACACCTTGTCTACAGCGGCCCTGTTGGGCAAAGGCTTTTTCCTGCCCTGTTCGCCGTAGTATTTTGCGTCAAAGGAGACACTCTCTCCCACAGGTGAAAGGTTTGCAGTAATCGTCCAGAACTCCTTGGGTTCAAAGGAATTAATCTCCTTCTCCCTGTCACAGATCATGCGAACTGCTACTGACTGAACTCTGCCTGCGGACAATCCCTTCTGAACCTTGCTCCACAAAATGGGGCTGATCTTGTATCCCACAATGCGGTCCAGAATACGTCTGGTCTGCTGTGCGTCCACCAGATGCATATCTATGGCACGAGGGCTTTGCAGGGCGGCCTTAACTGCGTTGCCTGTAATCTCGTTAAAGGTAATGCGGCAGGGAGATTGGGGATCAATGCCCAGAATGGTGGCTGTATGCCATGCGATTGCCTCTCCCTCCCGGTCAGGGTCCGATGCGATCAGAATCTGTCTGGCATTGGATGCGTGCTTTTTCAGATTATTTATAACGTCTGCCTTTCCGGTGATATTCACATATCTGGGCTTGAAGTCTCTGTCTACATCTACTCCCAGCTGATTGGTAGGCAAATCTCTGATATGGCCTACTGTGGCCTCAACGTCAAAGGAGCCATCAAGAAACTTCTTGATAGTCTTAACCTTGGTTGGGGACTCTACAATTATTAAACACTCGGACATCAGTAATCACTCCTTTGCACGAACATGTATATAACATACTTTGCCTGCGCAGGCAACCGCTAACCGGCTTTGCAGACAAACCAACCAGGGGTAACCTCTGTAATTTCCCCAAATAGTGTGAGGAACGTCAGTGATTGGGCTACAGTGCCCGGGTCCAATGACAGTCTGTCGCTTAACTGCTCCACCGTGCAGGGAGTAGACTTTATCTCAGCAAGCAGCCTTTTGTCAAGATTGCTCAGTTCAATTCCCTGAACTGTATATCCGCTGTGCCGTCTGGCAAACACTCCCAATCCGCTGTCCAGCATAAAGTCATCATAGGATGTATACACATGTGCGCCCTGCTGTATCATCTTGTTTGTACCCACGCTCTTGGAGCCGGTTATGTTCCCCGGTACTGCATATGTATCTCTGCCTATGTCATTCATAAAATCCACGGTGGAGAAGCAGCCGCTCTTTATTCCTGCCTCTACTACCACCAGCACTGTGCCCAGTCCTGCAATCAATCTGTTCCTCAATATAAAATCCGCTCCGGATATTGGCCTGCCCGGAGGCACTTCTGTCATCAGACACCCCTCTGCCTTAAGAATAGGATTAATCAGGGTGCGGTTTTCTGCAGGATAGGGCCTGTCTATGTTTCCTGCCAAGACCGCCACTGTGCGGCCACCGTTTTCACAGGTGCTGCGATGGACCAGCCCATCCACTCCGCTGGCAAATCCGCTGACGGTGGTCAGTCCGTGGATTCCGCATTTGCGACCCAATTCCTCTGCCACAGACATTCCGTAGTGGGAGCAAGCCCTGCTGCCTATTGCAGCCACCCGCCTCTCCTTTGCCATCATTTCGCCTCTGTAAAACAGTGCAGGAGGTGGGTTCTGTATGTCCAGCAGAGATTGAGGATAGTCCGGATCTCCCAGGAGGCAGACGCCCAGATTATCTCTGCGTATTATCTCCATGGACTTGTCCGTATACTCACTGACCGTTCCGTCCCTGATTGCCTCCTTGGCCTTGTGGGTCAGGAACTTGAGCCGTTCTATCTGATCCGACGTTAATGTCCTGATATTCTCAAAGCTGCCAAACATCCGGAGCAGCTTGCCAACCCCTGCAGGACCTATTCCCGGAATCATCAGAGCATATATGATGTCATATACTTTCTCATCCATCCGAACACATCCCCCTATAGGACAGGGCACCCAATATGTGACCCCTGCCAATTTTCTCAGCTCCATCCAGATCCGCCAGGGTTCTGGCTACTCTCAACATGCGAAAATACGCCCTGTTGCTGAAGCCGTATTTCTCCACAGCCCTGTCGTACAAGGCGCAGGTTTCCCCATCCAGGGTGCAATAGCTGTTCACCTCAGAGGGAGTCATGTTTGCGTTGTACTTGCCCTCAACGCCAAATCTTTCCCTCTGTATGCCACATGCCGTCATCACCCGCCGGCGCATTTCCCGGGACGTCATACCCGACTGTTCTCTCATCCTCTCAGGAGGCTGGGTAATCATCTTTACGTGCAGATCTATTCTGTCCAGAAGGGGCCCTGATAACCTGTTCAGATAGGTTCGTCTCTCTCCGGAGGTACAGGTGCACTTATCCGGATCGTCCAATAGCTTGCCGCATTTGCAGGGATTGGCTGCCAGCACACACAGCAGATTTGCCGGAAAGACTACTCTGGTATTCTGGCGCAGCAGATGTATAGTGCCCTGTTCCAATGGTTCTCTGAGTGTATCCAGACATTCCCCGGGGATCATGGTGGCCTCATCCACAAACAGTATGCCATTGTGGGCCAGAGAAACTGCTCCGGGCACGGGTATTCTGCCTCCTCCGGTCAGGGCTGCCTTGGTAGTGTTGACGGACACCTTGATAACCGGTCTGTCCCCTACCCATCCCTTTTGCTCTCCCAGCTTTCCTGCGGCGCTGTATATACCTGTAGTCTCAAATATCTCCTGCCTGGACATTGGAGGCATAATGGAGGGCAGCCTCTCTGCAGCCATAGTCTTGCCGCAGCCCGGACTGCCAATAAGCAGTGTGTGGTGCCGTCCCGCCGCCGCAACCATCATGGCGGTTTTCGCCTCTGCATTGCCATATATGTCCCCGTAATCAAGTACATCCGCCTCCTCTGTGCACCTGATCTCCTGGGGAACCGGTTCTGCCTCTACCCCATCCACAATGCAATGCAATGCCTCTGAGATGGTTGCGCCATAGTGAACACGATGGCTTCTCATGAGCTCCGTCTCCCTTGCATTGGCTGCAGGAATCAGTATTTCCTTGTCCGTCTCCCTGAGGCAATAGTCCACTATGCTTACAGCGCCTCTGCAAGCCTTGATTCTGCCATCCAGGGACAGTTCCCCCACCAATACAAACTTCTCCAGAACCTCCTGGGACAAGTTGTACATATGGGCATAAATCCCTACGGCCAGCGCCAAGTCTATGGCAGCACAGTTCTTTGGCATATCTGCCGGAGCAAGATTTACCGTTATATGCCCCGTGGGAAAGCTGTAATTGCCGTTTTTCAGGGCAATGCGCACCCTCTCAGCCGCCTCTTTTTCGTAGCTCCCTGCACGACCCAACACATCAAAATCCGGCAAACCATTGCGCAAATCCACCTCTCCGTGGATTAAAAACGGACTCATGCCGTAACATCCACAGGAATAGACCCTCTTAATCATAAAAAAACCTCCCGAAACTCCTTCGGAAGGATTATATTCTCTCAATATACAGGTGTTTTGCCCCGGAATTCCCGAGACCATTGAGGTCTGAGGGCTCAGAAAAATTTATTGCCTTTCACCTGCCCCTAAATCACTGTAGTAATTCGTCGAACATTATTTTATTTTGGCTGTCTGTAATCTACGCTCCAGAGACACAGTCCCCGGGCAGGAGCCTTGTACCCCTTGATGTTGGCACTTCTGTCCTGGAGCGCCTGGGATATCTGATCCCCGGTGATATGGCCCATAACGCACTCCACAGCCACTCCAATCATGTTCCTGACCATATTGTGCAGGAATCCATCTCCCGTAATATACACCCTGAGCAGATCTCCGTCATCCAGAACCCTGATCTGAGTAATTGAGCGCACTGTATTTTTGTTGGAAGACCTGGTGGCAAATGGATTGAAATCGTGGGTGCCCAGAAACATATTCATCACCGACTGCAGCTGTTCCGCCGGAATCGCCTGACCAAAGGCTGCTGCCATGTCGCTGTACATGCCGGGATTGGTGCTGCGGTTCCATATTGTGTAGCAATATGTCTTGTCTATTGCGTGAATCCGGGCATTGAAGCGATCCTCTGCCTGTTCTATCTCCAGCACTGAAATAGTCCTGGGAAGTATGCTGTTTACTCTCTCTGTAAAATGGGCTGTGTCTACTGTCTGGGTACAGGAAAAACTGCATACCTGGGCTCTGGCATGAACGCCGGCATCGGTTCTGCCCGAAGCAGTAACCTCAACGTCGCAGCCAAGCACATCAGAAACAGCTTTCTCCAATATGCCCTGAATGGTCTTGGAGCTGTCCTTGAGCCTCTGCCAGCCGTCGAAATCCCGGCCGTTATATGAAACTGTTATCCTGTAGGTGCCCATGATTACGCTTTGACGCAGCTGTTGATTATATCCAGGATGGCATGGATGGTGTCCTTTGATCCGAAGTTATGCATAGCCTCAATATGCTTGGGCCTGTTGTTATAGAGCCTCATTACCGCATTGTACAGGTCACCGGGCTCGTTGATGTCGGATTCTCTCAGCATGTCACTGTATCCCTTGGCAGTAAACTCCTCTGCGTTCAGCACCTGGTCTCCTCTGGAACCTGCCTCCAACGGCACCAACAGTGCAGGCAATCCAATGGATAGGTACTCAAAAATTGCGTTTGCTCCCGATCTGGATATTGCAATATTGGCAGCATGGAGCACATCCGGCAGCTCCTTGTTGATATACTCGTACTGTCTGTATCCCGGCTGATTGTCAAGCTCAGGGGCCAGATTTCCCTTGCCGCAGCCGTGGACTACGTCAAATGTGTCCAGCAGCATAGGCAGTGCATCTCTGACAGCCTTGTTCAGCCTCTGGGAACCCTGACTGCCACCCAGGACCAACAGAATTGGCTTGCTGCCATCAAAGCCCAGGAACTGTCTGCCTGAATCTGCATTTCCATCCAGAACCTCTCTGCGCACAGGGCTGCCCACATATACACCCTTGCCCTGGGGCAGGTGCTTAAGGGTTGCCTCAAAGGATGTCAATACCTTGGGCGCAAACTTGGCGGAAATCTTGTTTGCCAGGCCGGGAGTGTAGTCCGACTCATGGCATACACAGGGGATCTTCAGCATTTTGGCCGCAATAACCACCGGCACAGCCACAAATCCCCCCTTTGAGAAAACCACATCCGGGCGAACCTTGCGCAGCACCCTGCGAGCCTGGAAAATGCCAGCAAAAACTCTGAAAATGTCGGTAAAGTTCTTAAGGTCAAAATACCTGCGGACCTTGCCTGAGGAAATTGGGTAGTATGTTATGCCCTCTGCCTCTATGAGCTGCCTCTCAATGCCCTGTTTTGAGCCAATGTAGCGCACCTCATACCCCTGCTCTGTTAGGCTGGGAATTAAGGCAAGGTTGGGGGTAACGTGACCTGCCGTACCCCCACCTGTTAAAATTATCAATTTCTGTCTGCTGTCTGCCATTTGATTATCTCAGCTTATATCCATCCATTTGCATATATGCAATGAGTCCGCTTTGATATTCATCAATCTCCTGTCCGGACAGTGTGTGATCATTGCTGCCAATGGTAACGTTGAATGTAAGGCTCTTGCAGCCCTCCTCAATACCTGCTCCTCTGTACAGGCTGACGAACTGCAGCTCCTTGAACAGGGGCGAATCATATCCGGATATCTTGTCTGCAACAGTCTTGTACTGAGTGCTGCTGGGCACTACAAAGTTAAAGTCCAGCTTAACCTCCTGGTAACGGGCGGCCTCCTTGTATACTGCCACCACGGCCTGCAGCTTGGACAGGGCTGTAACATTGAGCTCCAGAATTGCACAGTTGGATCTGCGTGTTATCTTCTGCTTAAGGGATGGATGCAGCACTGTAATATATCCCAATGTCTCTCCCCGGTACTTGATCAGTGCACACTTAACGGGATGCAGCCAATTGTATCCGAGCTCCGTGTCCTTGACATACTCCAGAGTAATATTCTTGAAGTTCCACATCATGGAATCTGTCAGGCCCTTGAGCCTGTAGAACAGCTGGTCCTCGGAGCTGGCTGCAGAGCAGGTCACAACTGACAGAACCCGGTTCTCAATGGACTTGTTGTCCTCTCCCAGCCTCATAGTGCTGCCGATTTCGTATATGCTGAATGTATCTGTGTGTCTCACGTTTGCCGCAGCTGCATACAGCATAGATGGTGCCATAACCTCTCTGATAGTGCTGTGTTCAGGGCTGCTGGGCTTGATCAGGTGAATGCTGCCCCGGGGCTGCAAGCCGTAGCTGTGGTTCAGATTATCGTCGTACCACACATAGCTGTTCACCTCATACATTCCATAGCCGTCTGTCAGCATGGTCTTGATGTCGTTCTCCAGAGTAGTCACCTGGTTTACAACACCGGGCATAACAGATGTCTTGAGGGGTTCGGGCTGAATGTTGTCATAGCCGTAGACTCTGGTAATCTCCTCGATAATGTCCACCTTGATGGTCACGTCCTTGGTGGAACGGAAGCTGGGAACATCCACAGTGATGGTGTCTCCCTCCAGAGATACTCCGAACTCCAGGGCTGTCAATGTCTTGACCACCATATCCATGTCGATTTCCATTCCTGTATATCTCTCGATATATGCCTTGTCCAGCACTAACCGGACAGGCTTCAGGGGACTCACGTTAACGTCGTTCAGGTCTGAGACTATAGTTGTGCCCGGATCCTCCTGCATAGCCAGATACAGAACTCTCTTGATGGCTGTAATAGCATACTCCGGATCCAGACTCTTCTCATATCTGGCGCTGGCATCTGTTCTGAGGCCCAGCCGGATGGAGGCTCTGCGGATGGAACCGCCGTTAAAGCTGGCAGACTCCAGCAATATAGCCTCTGTGTCCTCTGTTACCTCGGACTCGGCGCCGCCCTTGATACCTGCAATAGCAGTGGGCTTGTCTCCGTCACAGATGAACAGGGTACCTGCAGGAACCGTTCTGGGTGCATCATCCAGTGTGACGAACTCCACATCCTTATCAAAAGATTTAACGCAGATTTCGCTGACTGAATTCCGGTCGAAGGCGTGCATGGGCTGACCCAGATCCATCATTACGTAGTTTGTCAGGTCAACCAGTGCGTTAATTGCCCTCATGCCGCAGTAGTAAAGCCGGATTCTCATCCATACGGGAGAAACCTTGGCATGGAAGTTGCCAAAGGCAATACATGCGTACCTATAGCACTTGTCCTTATCCACAATTGAAACAGGAACCTTGGGCAGCTGGGACAGGTCCCGGGACTCCAGGTCATAGAGGGGCATAGGTCTCAAGGGTCTGTTGAGAATAGCCGCCACCTCTCTGGCAATGCCATAGTGTCCCCACAGGTCAGGCCTGTTGGTAAGGGACTTGTTGTCTATCTCGATGATTGTATCGTCAATGGGCAGCAAATCGTGTAGATCTGTGCCAACCACTGTATCCTCCGGGAACTCCATAAGTCCGCTGTGGTTGTCGGAAATGCCAAGTTCCTTCTCTGAGCACATCATTCCCCAGCTGGTTACTCCCGCAAGTGTAGCAACTCCGATGGCATCAATGCCGGGAAGCTTGGCTCCTACTGTGGCCAGAGGCACAATCATGCCGGGTCTTACGTTAGGTGCACCACACACAATCTGAACCGTCTCGTCTCCCTTGTCCACCTGGCAAATATGGAGTTTCTTGGACTCTGGATGGTTCTCTACAGTCAAAACCTTGGCTGCAACAACGCCGGAAACCTCTGCACCCTTGGTCTCGTATCCCTCAACCTCAGCGGTGGTCATTGTAAATCTGTGAACCAGCCAGGCCACATCTACGCCGGCCAAGTCCACATAGTCGTTAATCCAATTTAATGAAATATACATGTCTGCCTCCCTTAGTAGATAACCTTGTTGAACTGCTCCATGACTCTGATGTCTCCGGAGTTAAGGACACGAATGTCTCTGATTCCGTAGCGCATCATGGCAAGTCGTGTCAGGCCTCCGCCAAAGGCAAAGCCTGTGTATTCCTCCGGGTCAATTCCTCCGGCTCTCAATACGTTGGGATGAACCATGCCGCAGGGCAGCAGCTCAATCCATCCGCTCTGCTTGCATGTGGGGCAGCCCTTGCCGCCGCAGATCATGCACTTAAGGTCCAATTCAAAGCCTGGCTCCACGAAGGGGAAGAATCCGGGTCTCAGTCTGACCTCCACATCCTTTTGGAAGAACTTGGAAAGCAGCTGTTTCATACAATAGATCAGGTTGGAAATGGAAATGTCCTTGTCAATTACCATACCCTCAAACTGGAAGAAGGTGTTCTCGTGGCTGGCGTCTATGGACTCGTTGCGGAAGCATCTGCCGGGGGCGATAATCTTAAGAGGAGCGCCAAACTTCTCCATAGCCCTGATCTGGCAGGTGGATGTCTGGGTCCTGAGCAGCTGTCCGTTGTCGCACCAGTAGGTGTCCTGCATGTCCCTGGCAGGGTGATCTGCGGGAACGTTCAATGCCTCGAAGTTGTAGTATTCGCTCTCCAGCTCAGGGCCATCCACTACGTTAAAGCCCATGGATGTAAATATCTGTGTCAGCTCTCTGGCAACAATTGTGATTGGATGCATAGATCCCTTGAGTCCATATTCCCCGGGAAGTGTGATGTCAAATCCACCGGCGGCCTCGATTTCTCTGGCAATATCCCGATTAACCAGCTCGGTTTCCCTGGACTTGATAAATCCCTCAACGTTCTCTCTGAAGGCGCTTGCCTTGGCACCCATAACCCTGCGAGCCTCAGGTTCCATATCCTTAAGTCCCTTGAGCACGGAGTTGATCTCGCTCTTTTTGCCCAGGAATCTTACACGGATTTCCTCAAGCTTGTCCCTGGAATCCACCAGAGCTGCCTGAGCATTAAAGTCCTGTTCCAATGCATTAAGCAAATCGAAGACGTTGTCTGACATATCTCTCTCCTTAATCCTATAGCCGGCGGCTATTGTAATTCGTCATTTGCGGGCCTTAACCACCCGATCATTATTTCCGTAGTCCTTGACTACTTGTATATCCCTGAAGCCTGCTTCACTGAACAGGGAAACAACCTCAGGGCCTTGGGTATCTCCTATTTCCACCATCAGCTGTCCGCCATCATTCAGGTAGGCAGAGGCCTCCTTGGCCAAAATCCGGTAGAAATACAGTCCTCTGTTCTCTGCGTACAGAGCCATATGGGGCTCATACACAGTCACCTCCGGTGCCAGCTCCGGCTCCAGGGCCGGATCCACATATGGAGGATTACAAACTATCAGGTCAAATGTGCGTCCCGGCTCGATTGCCCGGAACATATCTCCCTGACAGAAAACCACATCTGCCCCCAGACTGTCTGCGTTGTGTCCGGCCACCTGAAGTGCATCCGGAGACAGATCCGCAGCCAATACCTGCAATCCGGTTTCAGCAGCTATGGTTATTGCCACGCAGCCGCTGCCTGTGCATAGGTCCAACACACCGGGACTATCCATATCTGCTATTGCATCTATGGCCTCCCGGCACAGTATCTCCGTATCAAAGCGAGGTATGAGGCATCTGCTGTCAACTGCATATGGCCTGCCGTAAAACCAGGCCTGTCCCAATATGTATTGCAAGGGTCTTCTGGTATCAGCCCTCTCATCTGCTATAGCCATAGCCGCCTCTGCTCTGGGGCCCAGTTCCCTGCCGGGGTCAGCAATGGCCTGGGTACAGGATACGCCAATATGCTCCAGAATAATGCGGCATTCCGGTTCGGCCTCTGCTATGCCGGCCTCAGTCAACCTGCGATGAATATATGCCCTGAGCTCAGCGATAGTCATGCTACCACCTGTCTGCCTCTGCATCCTCCGGGATTACATTTTTCATGGCCTTGATGGCCACCTCCAGCATGCTGTCGTCGGGTTCCTTGGTGGTGAGCTTCTGGAACAGCAGACCCGGCTTGCTCAATGCTCTGCAGAACTTGTTCTCGTGGCTGCCTGCATACTTGATTACCTCATATGAAATACCTGCAACAATGGGAATCAATGCCAATTTCACCAGCATGTTCAGCCATCTGCCCAGGTCAGGCACCAGGGAAAATACCAGGATAGCAATAATCATTACCAGGAACATAAAGGAAGTGCCGCATCTCCTGTGCTCCTTGGGGAACTTGCGGCAATTCTCCACAGTGAGTTCCTCTCCCGACTCATAGCAGTATATGGTTTTGTGCTCTGCTCCGTGGTACATCCACACCCGACTCATCTCATTCATCCTGTTGGCCAAGGACAGGTATGCCACAAACAGAGCTATACGAACACAGCCCTCCAGGAAATTGCTGAGGATGTGAATGGCAGTTACACTCCTGTCCCAGGGAATAAATGAAACAAGAAAGCTGGGGAGCAGGATAAACAGGCAAATGCTGAGTCCCAGTGCAAACACAACTGTCAGCACCAATGCCCAGCCGGGCAGGGATTCCTTGTCCTTCTTCCCGGTTTTCTCGGTGGCTGTGGGTTCCGCAGCCTCTGTCTCGCAGCTGTCTCCGGCGGCTGTCTCTGCAGGCTCAGTCTCAACAGTCTCTGGCTCTGCAGACTCTGTGGGCTCTGCGGCAGCTGGTTCTGAAGGCTCCCGGTCAACCTTGGTCTTATCCTTGGGTTCGTCCTCAGACAGGTCGATTTGCTCTGCAGAATACATGAGCTCGCCAATGCCTATTTTCATCTGTGTAAACAGATTGACCACGCCGCGGACCAAGGGAATCTTGGCTGCCTTGGAGGCCTTGGGCCTGTCCATAGTCTTCTCCAAAATCTCTCCGGAGGACAAGCGCACGCAGGTGGATATTTTGTACGGGCCCATCATCATCAGACCCTCCATCAGGGCCTGTCCGCCAATACTTGTTTTCTTAACTTCCTTCCAGTTCCGATCTGACATGTCTATACTCTCTCAACAAAACAAAAGGTCGTGTTGAGCACGACCTTGCGTTTATTCATCTCTTCCGGTATAACCGTACTTTTTTCTGAACTTGTCTACGCGTCCGCCGGCTGTATCAACTAACTTTTGCTTGCCGGTAAAAAACGGATGACACTTGGAACAAATTTCAACTCTGAGTTCAGGCTTTGTCGATCCTGTCTCGAATGTGTTACCGCAGGCGCACTTAACTACTGCCTTCTGATATTTCGGATGAATGCCCTCTTTCACTTCGTTCACCTTCTTTCGATATATTGGCTCGCCTAAATCGACGAAAACTTATTTTTCAAAATAGCCAAGGGTTATAATAACACAGCCCTTATTCTTGTTCAAGTACTTTTTTTACCTTCATGCTCATCAGGAAACTGTTGTTGTTTGGCGTCTTCAGCATTTGATTAATGATCATCTCGGTACACTCTGCAATGCCCATCTGAGTAAATGAGCGCCTTATTCTGTCAGCAGCCTCCTTCTCCTCGGGAGTAAGCAGCAGGTCGTCCCGGCGAGTACCCGACTTGTATATGTCGATGGCCGGGAAAATGCGCCTCTCTGACAGCTTCCTATCCAGATGAATCTCCAGGTTGCCTGTTCCCTTGAACTCCTCGTAAATCAAGTCGTCCATCTTGGATCCGGTGTCCACCAGAGCTGTAGCAATAATAGTCAAGCTGCCGCCGAACTCGATATTTCTGGCTGCACCCAGGAACTTCTTGGGCTTAATGAGCGCTGCAGTATCCATACCACCTGACATGGTTCTGCCGGAATTGGTAATTGTCAGATTGTAGGCTCTGGTGAGTCTTGTCAGCGAGTCCATGAGAACCACCACGTCCTTGCCCTGCTCAACCATACGTTTGGCATGTTCCTGTACCATTTCAGATACCTTGACATGGTGTTCGGGTTCCTCATCAAAGGTGGAATATACAATCTCGCCATTGATAGAGCGCTGCATATCCGTAACCTCCTCAGGCCGTTCATCAATCAACAGCACAATCAGATGAACATCGGGATGGTTAGTGGTAATGCCGTGGGCAATCTTCTTAAGCAGCTCTGTCTTACCGGCCTTGGGCGGAGAAACGATAAGGCCTCTCTGTCCCTTGCCGATGGGAGCCATAATATCCAACAGCCTGGATGTAATCTCCCTGGAACGCCTGTTGGCATCCAGAGTCTCCAGCACAAGCTTGCTCTCAGGGTATATGGGAGTCAGATTTTCGAATCTGGGTCTCTTCCCCATGGTGGAATAGTCGTCTCCATTGAGCATCCCGATAAAGCTCAGGGCCCTGAATTTCTCTCCCCTGGCAGGGCGACGGGCCTTGCCTGTGATTCTGTCCCCGGGGCGCAGGCCAAACCTCTTAATCTGAGATGGTGAAACGTATATATCGTCGCTGCCTGAGAGGTAATTTCTGGTCCTCAGGAAGCCGTAACCATCGGTCATGATCTCCAGAACGCCCTGGATGTCATCATCGGGAACAGGCTCCGGCTTGGGTGGCTGGGCAGGTGTCTCCGGGACCTCTGCATCCCGGGCAGGAGTCTCTGCCTCTGTAACAGCACCGTCTGCAGCAGGCTCTGTTTCGGAAGGCTCAGCCTTTTTCTGAGCAGTCTTGCGGCGGGAATAACTCCTGCGGCCCTTGGGGGCATCCGTGACCTGTACCTGAACTGTATCCTCGGTAGACTGGGGTGCTGCCTCTGTCTGGGGTTCCCGGGGCGTAACTCCTGCCGTCTCCGGCTGGGATTCCGCCTCCTGCTTAGCAGCGTTCTCTGCCTTGGGATCCTCTGCCTTGGGCTCCTCTGCCTTGACTTCCACTGTCTTGGCTGCCTTGGGCTTGCGTCCTCGCTTGGCCGGTTTCTTCTCCGGAGCTGCAGGGGCCGGTTCTGCCACAGGTGCCTCTGCAGGTGTCTCTGCCACTGTCTCAGATACGGAAGCCTTCTCCGGCTCTGTAACTACAGGTGTCTCTGCCGCATTATCTGCAACAGGTTCAGAAGTGCCCTTGGCCTTCCCGGTTCTGGCAGAAGTTGACCTGGCCCTGGTCTTGGGCTCTGCATTATCTGCTGTTTTCTGCTGTTTTGTGGGTGATTCTGCAACAGGATTATCCTCTCCTGTAATTGCAGAAATAATCTGGCTCTTGCGCAATTTGTCGCAGCCCGGAATGCCCATTTGTTTTGCGATTGCACGCAAATCTACAAGGCTCTTGCCTTTAAGAATCGACGAAAAATCATTTGTCATTGGAAAAATACCATTCGATAGAAAAAATTTGTGTGGGGGTCTTTTTATCGGCTTCAATTTAACACCATCTATTTTTGTTGTCAATACCCATGTGATTTACATTCACGAATGCTTTTTTGATTCTTTTTTGATAAACCAATTTTTTTGTTTATTTCGAATATATAGATTTACGATTTGCGATTTAGTCCGTATAATGGGTTTACTAAACAAAGGGGATAATTATGAGGGCAAACCAGACTACATCGTCATTTTTCAATCAAATATCGGTTCCGGAGACCTTTTTATCATCTATTATGCCCCGTTTGGCCGGAGATAGTGTAAAGCTGTACATGTATTTGCTGTATTTGTCGGACAAGGACATCAGTTTTACCCAGAGAGATCTCATGAGTTCACTATCCTTCACCCAGGACCAGCTCAGCGGATGCCTGCTGGAGTTGGAGACTGCAGACCTGATTGTAAAGTCCGGGGACGCCATAACCATCAACAACATATCCGAGATGCGTCTGCATTCACTATATCGTCCCATGGAGGCTGTCTCTCCCGACCAGGTTTCCAACAACCCTGCACGTATGGCTGCCATAGACACCATAAACAAACTGCACTTCAAGGGATTTATGTCCACCTCATGGTACACAACCATAGACCAGTGGTTCACACTATACGACTTTGACCCTGAGGTCATGGTTATGCTGTTTAACCAATGCAGCAAATATAACAAGCTCACCAGCACCAACTACGCAGCCAAGATTGCAGAGAGTTGGCATGCCAACAGGATTCACACCATTTCCGATCTGGAAGAGTATGAGAACCGCTATAGCGCCCAGCGCGCACTGGGTGACAAGATTGCCTCCACCCTGAAGCTCGGCCGTCAGCTCACCGACTTTGAGTCTGCACTGGTGGCCAAATGGCATACTACATACGGATACGACTACAGCGTAATAGAGATTGCCCTGTCCCGTTCCCTGCGCTCCACCAGACTGTCCTTTGACTATTTCGACAATATTTTGACAGAGTGGTTTAACGCCGGGCTCAAGACACCGGAGCAGATTAAGGAGTACGAGGCCAAGACCAAGCATCCGGTTCTTTCACGTTCGGGGCGAAAATCCCCAGGCGGCAACTTTTCCGATAGGGATTCAGGCGTCAAGGAGTCAGATCAGGACGTTATCAAGAGCCTGATCAGAAAGGATAAGCAGTCATGACCAGGCAGGAAATCAGTTCACTAATACGAGAAACCCTCTCCAACCGCCGTCTCTCGGCAGAGGCCGAGGCAGCAGACCGGCGCAGCAGGATTTATGCAGAGTATCCGGAGGTTCAGGAGCTGGACACAGAGATTAAGCTGTGCAGACTGTCTATTGCCAGAGCACTCCTCCAGGACAACAAATCCCTGGCAGTTCAGAAGGACGACGAGCTCAACACCCTGATTTCCCACCGGGACGCATATCTGGAGGACCAACATATTCCCGGAGACTATGATCAGCCCCGATACTACTGCCGCCGCTGCAACGATACAGGATTTATCACTGTGGACAACCAATATCACAAGTGTTCCTGCGCCATTGACATTGAGAATCGACTGTATGCTGATGTTACAGGTATTCAACCCTGCAATTTCACCACCTTTGACGACTATGATCTGAGCCTGTTTTCCGACAAGATAATGCCTGACAGCATTACTGAAATGTCCCCTAGAGACAATATTGCCTCTATCCTGTCCAAATGCAGAACCTTTGTGGACTCTGATTCTGCAGCAGAGCCGGGCAACCTGCTGTTTATGGGCGCTACCGGCACAGGCAAGTCCTACATGGCCAAGACCATTTGCTCTGAGCTGCTTTCCGCCGGAACCATGTGCGTCTATCGTACCGCACCACAGCTCTTTGACTGCTTGCTGAATAATCGCATGCACAGAGATGACACTGAGTCCGTGGAGGCAATGACTGCAGACAAGATTTATAACGCCCCCGTTCTCTGCATCGACGACCTGGGCACAGAGGTTCCTTCTCCCGCTAAGTATGCAGATATGATTTCCGTGCTGGACAGCAGGGCTGAATACAACGGCCGCTATCCCCGCAGGACCATTGTGGTGACAAACCTGAGGCCCGGAGACCTGAAGAAGGTCTATGACGAACGCATCACCTCCCGCCTGTTGGGCAACAGCTTCACCCTGTGCTACTTTGAGGGAGACGATAT
>CAZCOE010000027.1:0-9099 GCA_964500525.1 uncultured Clostridia bacterium
TCCACTCAACTGCCTCCCAGATGTCATCAACCTGGCCATCTACAGTAACTGTAGCCTTCTCAGCTGTGTAGGATCTGCCCAGATTGCCGGGAACCTGATCAGCCAGTGCCACATTAGCAAATGACATAACAACCAGAAGCATTGCAACAACAGTAGCAATAATTTTCTTCATTACCAATGTCTCCTTTAAAATAAAAATAAATATTTTTATGGTTGACTCTGGACAAAAAGTCAGGAATCAACCATTGAAATCTTAGCAAGATTGACCATGAAACTCAACCATAAACACCTGCATTTCAACAGAAAGTTTAGAAAATCAGAATATGTTTCCTATTCTACTCAGTTCGACCTGCCTTACCGTTCCGTCACTCATTTTCTTGAGATTGACTACACCGGAGGCAAGTTCATTGTCTCCCAGTGCAATGGTGTACTCTGCACCTATCTTGTCGGCATATTTGAACTGGGCCTTGAAGCTGCGGTTCATTATGTCTGTTTCCACATATATGCCTCTGGTCCGCAGACTATACGCAATTCGCTCCGCCTCCATGGCTGCCTGTTGTCCCATAGCAGCAATATACAGTCTGGGCTTAGGTGCAGATATGTTGTCCAACAGTCCGCAGTTCTCCATGTGGAGCAGCATGCGTTCGATGCCCATGGCGAAACCTACTGCTGGAGTATGAGATCCTCCCAGAATCTCTACCAAGCCATCGTATCTGCCGCCGGCACAAACAGCTCCCTGGGATCCAATGCCTGTAGAGATAAATTCAAATACCGTCTTGGAGTAGTAGTCCAGGCCGCGAACCACATAGGGGTCTACCACGTACTTGATACCCAGGGCGTCCAGGCCTGCCTTGACCTGCTCAAAGTGATCTGCGCATTCAGGACACAGGTGGTCTGTAATCTTGGGACAATTCTCTGCCAGGCTGTGGCAATCGGGGCTCTTGCAGTCCAGGATTCGCAAAGGGTTCCTCTGGAGTCTGCCCCTGCATGTATCGCAGAGTTTGTCCTCGTTTTGGGAGAAGTAGCTCTTCAGCATCTCGTTGTACTGAGGCCTGCAGTTTGGGCAGCCTATGGAGTTGATAACCAGCTGAATGTCAGAGATGCCAAGCCTGGTGAGTATGGTGTTCACCATGGCAATTACCTCTACGTCTGCATTGGCACCTGCTGCGCCGAACATCTCTACGCCGCACTGGGTGAACTCTCTGTATCTGCCCTTTTGCTTCTTCTCATACCTGTAGATAGGCATATCGTAGAAAATCTTTACAGGCTGGGGCAGAGAGGCCATACCGTTTTCAATATAGCTCCTGACCACGCCGGCAGTACCCTCGGGCCTGAGAGTAAGGCTCCTGCCGCCCTTGTCCTCAAATGTGTACATCTGCTTCTCTACTACGTCGGTGGTGTCTCCCACACCTCTGGAGAAAAGCTCCGTGGCCTCGAAGACAGGTGTGCGGATCTGACCAAAGCCGTAGGCCTTGAATGTGTCGTGGATGATATTGCATATATAATCCCAAGCCGGTCTCTCTGACGGCAAAATGTCCTTGGTTCCTACTGGTACTGTAATCATGTTTCCCTCCGGAAAAATTATCCTTGAATTCTAATACATATTCCTCAAAAAGTCTATTTTTTTGGCTATCTGTCCCTCTATCCCGGCTATATACTGCAGAGGGTCCTTGATGTTATAGCATCTGTCCAGGTCTCCGGGACCTGATATTCTCTTGGTCACAGAGCCGGCGCCCAAGCCCAGTATGTGCTGGGTCTCCTCCTCGATGAGGACGTTGTATCTGCAGAAATGTCCCGGCCCGGCAAACCCGGTATTCTCCAGATTCCCTGCAGCGTTTTTCTGCCTGTACAGGTAGTATGGCTCCATGCCCATGGACGCAGCAGTTTCGTAGCCCATGTTTACCATTCTGTCCATGACACTGTGGTCTGTAGAAGGGCTATACTCTGCCCGCATCATGGCCGAGGCCCTCTTGAGGCATAGGCTGTGCACTGTAAATCCATCAGGATTCAGCCGGCGAATCTGTCTCAGAGTCTCTGCAAAGTCCTCCTCTGTCTCTCCCTCCAGTCCGGCTATCAGATCCATGTTGATATTGTCAAAACCCATGCTTCTGGCCAGTTCGTACACTCTGATGGTGTCCTCCGGAGTGTGTTTCCTACCAATCTTTGCCAGTGTCTCACCCTTCATTGTCTGGGGGTTGACAGCCAACCTGCTGACTCCGTGACTTCTCAGCACATCCAGTTTCTCAGCATCTATTGAATCCGGCCGGCCGGCCTCGCAGGTCAACTCTGTAAATGGGGGAAATGCCTCCAGCACTCCTGACATAAAGCGATCCAATTGCTCTGCCGTAACCGACGTTGGTGTGCCGCCTCCAAAGTAGCAGCAATCGCAGGTCAGTCCTGCGTTGATCAGCACCTCAGCAGCGGCTCTGGCCTCTGCCACCACTGCATCCACATACCTGTCCACCCAGGCCTGATACCGGCCTATGGGATAGGCTCCAAAGGAGCAATATGAACAAATGGTAGGGCAAAATGGGGTGCCCACATACAGTGAAAAGCTATTGGCCGGAGTGTTTTTCAGGATAGTGCTCTCGTTGGCTGCCACTTTGAAAAGTATATTGCATTTGTCTTCTCTGATATTCAGCTCTGATGCCAGAAGTTCCGCTCCCTCCCGGGGAGTCATGCCCTCTGCCAGACACTGGGTGGCCATCTTCACCGGCTTAACTCCGGTCTGTATCCCCCAGGGAGAGGTGTATCCGGTTTCCCGGGTCAACAGAGCGGCAGCAACCCTTTTCACTGCGTTCTTAAATGGATCTGCAAAAATAGACCGGGCCTTAAGGTTGCCTGTCCGGGTGGATTCATCCAACAACACCTCTGCCACCGGAGTTCCCATTTTGCACAAAGCAATCCTGAGGCCGCCATCTGTGGTCTCAGCCAAAAGGCCGGTTTCATATTGTTCAAAGGGTGTGCTATCCCCAAGGGTGGCCACGCTGTGTCGGTCAAGATAGATCAGCAGGACTTCGAACAATTCTGTATTGTAATTGCAGCCTATACACTTGAATCCGTTCATTACAATATCTTGGTGCTGTCCAGCAGCAGTGTGCAGGGGCCATCGTTTACCAGCTGAACCTTCATGTCCGCTCCAAAGACGCCTTGCTGAACCTCCAGTCCGTAGTTGTCCTTGAAGTATCTGACCGCCGCCTGATACATTTCATTGGCCTCAGCAGGTCTCATGGCGCCGTCAAATCCGGGACGTCTGCCGTGTCTTACATCACCCAGCAAAGTAAATTGGCTGATAAGCAGAATCTCTCCCGACACGTCGGATAGGCTCCTGTTCATGCGGCCGTCACTGTCCTCGAATATCCTTAGATTATAAATCTTGTCACATATGTATTTGAGATCCGCCTCTGTGTCTCCTGTGGCAACACCCAGCAGCACCATGTAGCCCTGACCGATGGAACCCACCATCCGGCCATCCACCTCAACAGATGCGGAGGTAACCCTCTGTACAACTGCTCTCATCAGTCCTTGCCCCTCTTCACTTCGTATATACTGTCTATCTTGCGCAGTCTGCGAATCAGTCTGTCCAACTCCGCGGCGTTCTTGATGCCCACCCCCATCTGAATGGTAACCAAGCCGTTTTTCACTCTGCCTGCGTTTATGGAGTTGAACTGTATCTTCTCTTCCTTAATAACCTCGGAAATGTCGTACAGCAGGCCGCTTCTGTCGTTGGCCTCCACGGACAGACCCACGTTATATACCACGTCGTCCTCCACAACCCACTGAACCTCCACAAATCTCTCAGGTTCCAGCTCTCTGGAGGGCCTGGACTTGCAGTCCGCCCTGTGAACCGATACTCCCCTGCCTCTGGTTACATAGCCAATGATAGGGTCTCCGGGAATGGGAGAACAGCACTTGGATATATTCACCAGGCAACCTGGCAATCCTGCCACAATTATGCCCTTGGAATGCTTGGCTGCCTTGGCCTTCTCTGCTCTCTTGGCAGCTTCTGTATCCTGGGCGGCTGTAGTCATGCCTGCAACTGAGGCGTCCATGTCCTTGGCCGTTTTATTGGTCCTCTCGTACAGATCCCGAACCTTGGTCAGGAACTTGGCTGCTGTGATGCCCCCGTATCCAATGGTTGCATACAGGTCATCCATGCTGGTCATGTTGTACTTGTGCAGGATAGGCTCCGTAATCTCAGGCTTGAGCATCTCGGCAATACCATCTGTACGGCGAACCTCGGCGTCAAACTGTACCTTGCCTGTGGCAATGTTCTCGTCCCGCTTTTCCTTCTTGAACCATTGGTTAATCTTAGACCGGGCCTGGGAGCTCTTGACTATCTTGAGCCAGTCCCTGCTGGGGCCGTTTCCGTTGTTAGTGGTGATAATCTCTACCTGATCCCCGTTCTTGAGGGTGTAGTTGATGGGCATAATTCGGCCGTTGACCTTGGCTCCCATCATCTTGTTGCCTACTGCGCTGTGAATGGCATAGGCAAAGTCAATAGGAGTGGAACCTACAGGCAGGCTGATTGGGTCTCCATTGGGGGTGAATACATATACCTCGTCGCTGAACATATCGGTCTTCATGCTCTGGACGAAGTCGTCAGGGTCCACCACTGTGTCCTGCTGCCACTCTACCATCTGGCGAATCCAGTTTATCTGTTTGTCCATTTCGGCATCATTGCCCTTGAAGTTCTCCTTGTACTTCCAATGGGCAGCAATACCCTCCTGAGCCACTCTGTGCATGTCCCAGGTCCTGATCTGCACCTCAAAGGGCAGCCCATCTCCGCCTACCAGGGTGTTGTGAATGGATTGGTACATGTTGGGCTTGGGCATGGCAATGTAGTCCTTGAACCTGCCGGGAACAGGAGTAAACATCTCGTGAAGGATACCCAATACGGAATAGCAATTCTTGATGGAGTCGGTAATTACCCGGAATGCCACCAGGTCGTAGATTTCGTCTATGGAGCGATTCTGCATCTTCATCTTGCGGTAGATGCTGTAGTAGTGCTTCTGCCTGCCCTCAATCTGGGCAGGAATGTTGGCCAGAACCAGCTCGTTCCTCAGCTGATCGATGGTCTGGGATATGAACATCTCCCTCTCCGACCACTGGTTCGAAACCGCCTTGACTATGTGGGCATAGGCCTCGGGATCGATGTACTTGAGGGACAGGTCCTCCAGCTCGCTCTTGAACCTCTGGATACCCAATCGGTTGGCAAGAGGTGCATAAATATCCAGAGTCTCCACAGCAATGGCCTTTTGCTTCTCCGGAGGTTGGAACTGGAGTGTGCGCATGTTGTGAATCCGGTCTGCCAGCTTAATGAGCATAACCCGCAGGTCCTTGGCCATGGCCAGGAACATTTTGCGGAAAGTCTCCATCTTCTGTTCCTCCTTGGAGGAATAGGGTATATTGCTCAGCTTGGTCACACCATCTACGATTGCTGCAATAGTCTCGCCGTATTCCTCACGGACGTCATCCAGGGAATAGTCGGTGTCCTCCACTGTGTCGTGAAGCAGCGCTCCGCACAGGGCACAGTAGTCCTGCTGCATATCTGCCAGGATCAGAGTAACCTGTACCGGGTGGACAATATATGGCTCGCCGGACTTGCGCAGCTGGCCCTGATGCAGCTCCAATGCCTTTTTGTATGCCTTCTCAATCAGGTCTCTCTGGCTCTGGTCTGTAATATATCTGATTTTAAATAAAATGGAACTGAGTAACTGATCCATATCAATATCCTCCTATCAGGTCATAGAAGCATTCCTCTATGGCTCTGCCTCCCGCCTTGCCATCTTGGCAATACAGCCAGCCGGTCTCTCCTGTCTCGGCCTGGATGAACAGCCAATTGGCTCTGTCCGTTGCCAAAACTACCACCTCAGTGTCCGGGGCAACCTTGACAGCGTCTGAGGATGTGCTCATGGAACTGTGGAGTTCCAGTTCCACAGCAGTTTCCAGGAGCTGTACCAGGTAATAGGCCTCTGTGGCCTCCGGCAGCAGCTTGCCCTCTGTCAGAGTGTATACCTCTGTAATATCCTGCATAATCTGATCATACAGCAGCCCGCAGGGCATCTTTGCGGCGATGCGCCCGTTTCCGGGATAGCTTATGTCCGTATATCCGTAGATAACTCCTGTGCTGCTGAGGGTGCTGTCGGCAAAGTCAAACAGCTCCATCACAAACTTGCCCTCTGAGTTGTATCCCACAACCGCCACCTGAAATCCCGGAATCTCGATGTTGATATCCACCACGTGGAAGTACATGGGATTCATGTTCCCTGTCACTGACAACTGCTGCTCATCTACATGCAGCGTTCCATCGGTCAGGGCTATCTGCTCCTGATCTCCATCTGCATCCAGGTCAGCCTTTGAATAGTCTGCGTTGGAGTTGTATGTGTTTGCATTTACATTGTTCATGTAGCTGCGAATGGTTATGGTGTTGTACAGCTCCACTGAAGTCAGATCCTTCTCGGAGAATCCCTCCACCGGCCTGTACCACCTGGCAGCTGAAAAATAGCCTGCAAACTCTGTGTCCTCGAATATACACCCGTGGCGTGCTGCAATCTCGTTGTATGCATAGCTTACTGTGGATGAATAGAGAATATACAGGTCTGAATAGCTGAGCCTCTGGTTCGAACTGTTGGGGAGCAGATAATCCTCATAGACAGCCAACTGACGTTCCCTCTCCACCAGGTCTCCGTCTCTCAGCATATAGAAAGCGGGATAGCCTCCATCGGTTCTGCACTCAAAACATGACAGTCTGCTGCGGTAGTAGAAGGACACTGTATCTGCATGGGCAGCCTGGGCTATGTCACAGGAGTAACATCCCTGCCGGGTAACGTCCACCAGCACCACAGTCTTACCATCCTCTCCTGTGTAGGCAACTATCTCGGATGTGCCATCCAGATCCACATCGTGCATATCGTAATCCATACACTGAATCAATGGCAGATTGTCCTGCCATATGTAAATCGCAGTAGATGTATCCTGGGGAATATGAATCATATAGACAGGAACTCCATCCAGCATATACCTGTATACATTGGGGTTTCCCTTGGGAGCAAAGCCCTCATAGACCATATAGAACTCACCTGAAACGGGATCCCTCATATAGAGGTCGTGGCTGTCTCCGTTTGTATAGATGCACATTTCATAGCTGTCAGCTGCTGCAGCGTCCACCGTAGCCTTGAATATCTCCTCGCCCTGGGGAGTAACTGCCTCCCGGACCGTTGCCTCAATGGGAGCAAGCACGTTCTCAATTACCTTGGCGCTGTATACTGAGTTGTCGTTGGGGTAGGTGTCTATGGTGGGGTCCGGGGCTTTCCTGCCGGTGAGCACAACAATGCTGACTATAGCCGACACCAGTATTACAGCGACACTGCAGATTATAATTATAATTCGTCTATTGTGCTTCACTGCTGATCCTCACTCTCCGAAACTGTGGGTCTCTCTAAAAACAACTTGCGGGTAATAAAGTTGTATACCATAACAATTCCTGTGGCCAAAACCTTGACCAGCATATACCAGCTGTCCATGTAGGTCCCCAGCACATGGGCACCCAACATCATGATCAGCTGATTAATCACCCATCCCACAGCACTCATGACCACAAACACACCGCCGTTAACTGTCTTGCCCCGGCCATTATTTACGCTGAATACGAACTTGATGCTAAGGATATAGTTGAGCAGCGTGGATAGGAAAAAAGACACGCCGGTGGCAACCATCAGGTCTATATCCAATGCTCTCTCCATAAAGATAAGCAGAACATATTCCACGCCTGTACACAGGACGCCCACCCCTCCGAACTTGATCAGCTGTGTCATCAATGCCTTCACGAAAAAACTCCCCCTTATATCCTTTGGATTTTACATCCTCGGGAGAAATAATACAACCCAAGTGAAGGCGAAGCTTCGAGGCTTCACCAGTGAATAGTTAAAAGTTTCCGTCGGTACTTTTGACCGCCCAAAAGTACCGGGAAAAGGCGCCGCACCCGGCGAAGCTTTTGCTTCGCAGTGAAGAGTGTAGAGTGATGAGTGAAGAGTTGAGGACGCCATGCTCCCATGCTCGATTGGGAAGCGGAGCACGACTTAGGGCGATGCCCTAAGAACCCGAAGCGGTGGTGATAAGTTCCTATAAGCGAAGCGGAGCTTCACAGTGAAGAGAAGATTATGAAAAGAAAAGTTTTGATTCCCGGCATTTTACGATATAAACTTATCATCATCGCTTTTGCTATTGCGATTATCCTAATATATTCTTTCTTCCTGTTTGAAGCTAGCATTATTTTTCTTGTAGTAATAATATGTCTGTCTTGTTTAAATCCCGGACATCGAGCGACAATTGTAATCTCAAAAGGACAGTATAAGTACGTCCCATTGAAAAATAAGTATCTCAAAGTAACCTTTATCGATGAGAAAGGTCTGCGAGCTGGGAGAAATGAAATCTCGTGGAGCGATATATCTATAATTGTTCCTGTCACATTTGAATACAAGAGACTGGATAATGGCTGGTATGGTATGAGAGAGGTAGAGATGCTCTGCATAACAAAGAATCCTTCAATTGATTGGAGCAAGGATTTGTTGGACCAGGGCGTCTTGATGATTCAATTCTCCAAAAAGACGTATTACACCTTATGCAAATATGCAAAAGGGAAGTCGTTAGTCGTGGATGAACTGTTAGATAATAAGGCCTATAAGTATATTACAAGTTAATTGTTATAAGTGACAAGTGACATGTTTCTCGTCACGTTCCTTTGCTCAATCATATAGTTCACATCAAGTTGTGACTCCCGGGGAAACATGGAGGCCTTTATTGCAATTTGCACAAAAAGAGGCACTTAACATTGTACAGATTGCCATGCCCAGAGTGTGTTGTTAATTAGGTCATGCTGTGTTAGCATTTCAGTATAGATAACACTACACCCGAGATGTCAGATGCACGAGGGTTGCTATAAAACATAGTTCTCCGAGGAGTCAGCCTCTGCAAAGTGGACCTACACCTATGATGCTACGGGCCAGAGACTAACCAAGTCTAATGGTACATTCACCTACAATTATGTGTACGATGGTATCCAGCTTAAATACCTAAAGATCACACAGAACGCCACAA
>CAZCOE010000028.1:0-12517 GCA_964500525.1 uncultured Clostridia bacterium
GCAGGTCGGGACACACCTTCCTGGCCCAGGCGGGAGTAGGCATGGCTGCCAGACACCAGCGAATGTCGTTGATCATAGAAGCATCGTAGAACTTCTTGCAGGCAGCATGGACGGCCCTGGAATAGGCTATAACCTTGGACGTGTCCACATCCGCCAGCAGGTCCGGGTCGTCGGACAGGATGCTGATGTAGGCCATGTGATTATCGGCGATGGTGTTGCGGGATTCGGCAAACCAGGCAGGTATTTCCGACAGACTCTCTGTGGACTCATAGGTGTATCTGATTTTGGCGGAAAGCTCGTCCCTCCAGTAAACGAATACTCTCTTGGCACCGGCGCTGTATGCGGACTCCTGCACCATACGGGCAAAGGCAGCGTTGTTAATGTCGGCATTGACCACAACCAAGTCCCCGGAATGGACGTTGGCGCCGATTCGTGTAATTAATTCAGCGTATTTCTTAAGCATATTGGACCCTCGAACTATAATGATATATGGATAATAATAGCCAAGAGCAAGGCAAAAATCAATTTTCTCCGGATTTCGGTGTTTACCGGCACCAATAACCACAGTAAAATATATCTATGGTTCAGAGGGGGATGTACAGTGAGATTGAATAGAAGGTGTAAGTTATTATTCCCGTGTATTGCGCTGATGCTGGCTGCTTTGTGCGGATGCAGCGTTTTGCCTGCACTTATTCCCACACCGGCCCCCACAGCAACCCCCGCTCCTGCTCCGGGACAGCCGGCCGGTGACGTAAAGGTTCACTACATAGACGTAGGCCAGGGGGATTCCATATTTCTGGAACTCACTTCCGGACGGTGCATGCTCATAGATTCGGGAGAGGGGGAGTACGGTCCCAGGGTAATCAACTATATCCGGGGACTGGGATACAGCACCATCGACTACCTGGTGGCTTCACATCCCCATTCAGACCACATGGGTTCCATGGATCAGGTGGTGAGGAGCTTTGACATCGGCGAAATATATATGCCCCGGGTATCCAACAATACCCAGGGGTTTGAGGACCTGCTGCTGGCCATTCAGGCAAAGGGTGAGAGGATCAATGCAGCTAAGGCCGGAGTAAATATTCTCTCTGAGCCGGGACTGCTTATAGAGATCATTGCTCCCTGCGGAACGGGATACGAGAGCCTGAACGACTATTCTGCGGTGGTCAAGCTGACCTGCGGCTCCGTCAGATTCCTGTTTATGGGTGACGCGGAGATCATTTCGGAGAATGAGATACAGGCGGATCTGTCCTGCGATATTGTCAAGGTGGGCCACCATGGCAGTACAACCTCGTCGGGAGAGGCATTTGTGAATAAAACCGGAGCGGATTATGCCATTATCCAGGTGGGTAGGGGCAACGACTATGGCCATCCCAAGGATATAATAGTGGACAGATGGCAGAACGCCGGTGCAACAGTGCTCAGAACCGATTTGCAGGGAACCATAACAGTAACCACCGACGGAAGCAGTTATACTGTTACATCTGAGAGGGAAAACAGTACCCAGGATGTATGGACCAAATGGGTACTAAACACAAACAGCAGGAAAATCCATGATCCAAACTGCAGCAGCATATCCGACATCAAGCCGGAGAATTATGCAGAGTCCACATTGACAATTCGGGAGCTGGAGGCCCAGGGATACACCATCTGCGGCGCCTGCAAACCCCAAGACTAAGGAGGAAATATGACAATTATTATCGATGGCTTTGAAGAGGAATTTGCCCGGGTGGAATTGCCCGACGGGAAGACGGTGAACATCCCCAGATGCGTGCTGCCCCAGGAGGCTGCAGAGGGTGATGTGATTGCCATAACTGTGGATTCCGATGAGACCGCCAGACGCAAGAATCGCATTGACAACTTAATGGGACAATTGTTTAATTGAAGCTGGGGGCTTGACGGCAGGCCGATAATTATATATATATCTATTTATATTAATCGATTTTTAATCGACATGGAGGCTAATATGGCAGAGTTTACTTATGAAGTCAAAGAGAAATATGGAGTACTTTCCGAGAGTGCTAAGGGATGGACCAGAGAAGTTCGTCTTGTTAGTTGGAACGGCGGCAAGGACAAGATCGACATCCGTGACTGGGCACCCAACGACGAGAAGATGGGCAAGGGCATCTCATTAACAGAGGAAGAAGCTTCCATTCTCCGGGACATTTTGGGCGAGATTAACTCATAATAGCTTAGAATATGTTACTTAGTGTGGAGAGTGCGTATCCAATGCGTACTCTCCATTATGTTATATGGACACCCGGGGGAGAGGTATGGAAGCGAAGGCCATCGTACATAGAGATAACAGCAACCGAATATGGGAGTTAGATGCACTGCGGGGATTTCTGATTCTCCTGGTGGTGTTTGACCATCTGGCCTGGGACCTGGGATGGAGCGGCATTGAATTCCAGTCAAATGCAGGCAAATGGCTGGCCAAGGTCAGCGACCTGTATCTGGGAGGCGTGCTGAGAACCGCCACTCATACTGCATTCGTGGTACTTTTTGTGGCAATTTCCGGGGTGTGCTGCTGCCTGTCCAGGAACAACCTGCGGAGAGGCCTCAGGATGGGATTGTTTGCGGTGGCGCTGACGGTGGTAACGGTTGTGGCAGAGAATTTCATGCCCAGCGGCGTGGCTATTTACTTTGGAATAATCCACTGCATTGCAGTATGTCAGATATTGTATGGACTGTTGGAGCGGATTCACTGTCCCAGGACAGTGCTGTTCGTAATTGCAGTGGCGGCATTGGTAGTGGGAGCCTGCTATCAGGAGGCACCTCTGGGCATGGACGTAACCTGGCAATATCCATTGGTGGAGAACTGGCTGGGTACCAAGGAGAGCGGAGACTTTTGGCCCCTGTTGCCCTATCTGGGGTGGTTCCTGGTGGGAGCTCTGCTTGGAAAGGTGATATACAAGGAGGGCAAGTCTGTGGTGAATGTGCCATACGAACCGGCCCTGCGCTGGCTGGAATTTGCCGGCAGACATTCATTGGCATTCTATTTTGGAGGACAGATTGTGGGCTACGGCATCATTTTTGTCCTGGTTACATGGTGTGGTTTCTAGGAGATTCCGGTGTTCAGCAAAGTTCCCAATTATGCCTTAAGGGCAATAGAGATTTTACAAGGCCACGGATTTCAGGCCCACCTGGTGGGGGGCTGCGTCCGTGATATTCTTATGGGACGGGAACCCCAGGACTACGACATTAATACCAATGCCCTGCCCCGGCAGATGCAGCATGCCTTTGAGGGATACAGGCAGGTGGAGACGGGGATAAAGCACGGAACCCTGTCCGTATGGATAGATGGTCATCAGGTAGAGATAACCACATACCGCAGGGACGGAAAATACAGCGATGGACGCCACCCGGACTGGGTGGAGTTGGGAGTAGAGCTCAGGGAGGACCTGGCCCGCAGGGACTTTACCATCAATGCCATGTGCTGGACTCCCCAGGCAGGCCTGGTGGACATATTTGGAGGCCGGGAGGATCTGGCAGGCAGAACTATCCGCTGCGTAGGCAATCCCCGGGAAAGATTCAATGAAGATGCCCTGCGAATACTCAGGGCCCTCAGATTTGCATCTGTGCTGGATGCACAGATAGAGCCACACACAGATGCTGCGGTACGCAGCATGGCGGAGCTGCTGAATCGGGTCTCCGCCGAGAGGTGCGCCGGGGAACTGTCCAAGCTGCTGTGCGGCACTGCCGCGGGCCGCCTGGTCCAGGCCTACCCCGCCGTGCTGGACACTATTCTGCCCGGCTTGGGGCAGATGGTGGGCTACAACCAGAACAACCCCCACCATTGTTATACCCTGCTGGAGCACACGGCCCGGGTGGTGGATGCCGTGGCGCCCCAGCCGGTGGAGCGACTGGCGGCCCTGCTGCACGACATTGGCAAGCCGGCGTGCCGCACTCTGGACAGAGCCGGCATCGCTCACTACCGAGGACATGAGAAAGTGAGCGCGGAAATGGCCCGTCAGATATTGGAGGGCCTGCGGTTCCCCGGCGCAACCGTTGATGCGGTGGTGCAGTTGGTCAGGCACCACGATGTGGATGTGGACCATATCTCAGATGCCGGCATACGCAGGATGATGGGCAGGCTGGGAGCAGAGGCCTTTGACAAGCTGATCTCTCTGAAGATGGCAGACAACCTGGCCCAAAACAGGGAGCTAAGCGACCGGATTCCCAACCTGGAGAGAATCCGTCAGGCAGAGCAGGAGATATTGGCCGGGCAGGAGCCCTACAAATTGTCCCAATTGGAGATAAACGGCCATGACCTGATAGATATTGGATACAAACCTGGCCCCGCTGTAGGCCGTGTCCTCAGAAAATTGCTGAATATGGTTATAGAGAATAGGATTCCAAACAGCCGTCAGGCATTGCTGAATGCCGCCAGGGAGCTTAGGAAGCACAATTTATAAAAATAAAGAACAGGACCGGCATTATTGCCGGCCCAGCCTTTTATATAAGAGGAACAAACATGGAAAGTTCGAATGGACCATCGAGCTTTCGTTATGTAAGACGGTGAAGCCTTGGAAAAGTTCGGAAGCTGCTGAAAAAATCCGGAAAAAGTATTATCTTCTCATGTGCCACCGGCAGCTGTTCAGATCCACTTTGCCCTTGACCACCGGGATGCCATCCTGTTCCAGCAGGGCTTGATGTCCCCGGAGGCCGCCAAAGGCATATTGGGCGGACAGAGCTCCCTTGGATGAGACTACTCTCCAACAGGGCACATCCTCAAGGGACGTGTTGCTGTGCAATGCGTTTCCAACAGCCCGGGCACTGTTGGGACAGCCTATCAGCTGGGCAATTTGGGAATATGTGGCAACCTTGCCCCGGGGGATAGCGGACACAACCTGGAAAACCCGGCGTCGGAAGGGAGACAGAGGTTTATCGTCAGCTTTTGCATGGTCTGCAGGGTGGCACCAACACAGGCCAAACTCGCTGAATGAAAGGCCAAGTCGTGCCTGCAGCCCCATAGAGGCGTCGTTTCCCAATACAATTTGTGCAAAGGGAATGCATCCCTGTTCCAGACGCTGGTTAATGAGCCAACTCTCCAATTCCGTGGCCAGATGGTGCCTGCGGGAGTCCGGATCTACCTCCAGCATACCCATGGAACCCTCGTCGTGAAGTCCGATAAAGCCGCAAAGGCGATTATCTATCCAGGCGCCCCAGACTTCTCCGGCGGCAATTCGATCTGTCAGGTAGGCTTTCCTCCGGAAAAGGTGGTATCTGTAGGCCGCATAGTCCAGGTAGTCCCGGGTAAGGGGCTGGATTACACAGCTGCCGGATAGGGGCAGAGGTTCCGAATGCATATATGCTGCGTTGCAGCACCTGGTGGAGCAGCTTATATCCCCCAGCTGCTGCAGAGCTTCGATCTCGTACATATGGTGGGTGACTACGCATCCCCAGTCAGGTGGCAGGTGGCCTGCAACCTGCTCTGCAGATAAACGATCCCCGGCAGACATGGTAAAGTAGTGGGAGTCTCGGCCGTAGCCCAGGAGAACACCGGCATTGCCGCAATATGCAACGTATGCCTTGGCGGTGCCCAGGGATTGGGACATATCTATGTGCAAAACAGGGTCGGTGGACAGATAGCTCTGGGCGGTAACGTATTGGATAATAATTGATAGGGCCCGGGAGCAGCTTTCTGCGGAGCTTACATCAGTACCCGGAACGTGTACAAACAGTCCTCGGCAGCCGTACACGTCTCTGTTGGCCAACAGATGGTAGTATAGGTTGTTGCATACATATTTCCCTGCATCCTCAGATATGCTGCAGGGGATGGAGTGGAGATTCAATTGGTTGACAAGGCCTGTCAGATCCAGGTCCGTGGTCAGACAGGACTGTCCTCCCGGGATAATAGCCTGTCCGCTGCAGATAACGCCTGCATTGTCGGGAATGGCAGCCCGGATTTCGTTGGAGGCTGTCAGCTCCAGGGTAATTTCCTGCCTGCTCTCGGCAACGCCGCAGCATATAACCAGATCAGGCCTGTGAATGCGTATAGCCTCCTCCAATAGGTCCCAGCAGCGGTTGTATACCACAGGGAGCTGTAGTGTGATTATGGAATTGTCGGCAATGGTCTGGGGAAGTGGGAAAACTGCCTGCCAGGATGGATTTTGGGAAGCCCCCCCAAATGGCTCAAAGCCGGTTACAATAACAGTCATAACTACTCCTTAGCATACAAAACATAGGAATATCTTACCATTTGACCAGGAAAAATGCCACAGCATATGGACACAATAAAAGAGGCGCTGCCCTGGGGCGACGCCTCTTTAAATCAAAGCTTAGAAACTTTCAGGAGAATTATTGCTTGGGCTCCTCTTCGGTGGCCTTCTCCTCAGTGGAAGCCTCTGTCTTAGTCTCAGACTTCTTTGAAGGAACATTGAGAACTATGATGACAATTGCAACGATAACTACCAGAACTGCTGCACATACAACTATAGGCAGGACGATGTCGTTCTTGGTATCAGCGGGCTTTTCATTCTCCCCATTGTTACCTTCATTACCTTCGTTACCGCCATTATTGTCGGTGGCGGCCTGCTCCTTGATTACCTTGCCATCCACATCGGTAAGGGTGACCTTGCCATCTGCAGAAACCTTGGACAGATCGTAGTCATCAAATGTGATTACTGGAGCTGTGGCAATAACCAGATTATCCAAAACCATGGCATCGCCCTCTTTAAATGTACCTGTAACCTCGATAACCAGCTGAGTGAAGTCCTCTACTGCCTTGAATGTGGCATAGTAGTGACCTACATCCTTGACGAAGTTCTTCTCTCCATCACAGGCGGCCTCGAGAATCTTGGCCATTGTAGCGCCGTCGCCACCATAGATGGCGATGTTGGTTGCGCCTGCAGGAAGAGAGTATGCCAGAGTCATCATATCGTGATTGGCAACTGTAAGGCCGCTGAGAACGATCTTCTGAGTTGTCTTGGCAGGGTCGAACTTTACGTTAAGAAGTGTGCCAAGGAACTTGGCATTCTCATCAACGGGGGCAGGGCCTTCAGTGGTCTCCTGTTTGTCGTCGAATGTTCCGTCCAAAATAGATGCAATGGATCCCCACAGAGGATAATCAGCCTCAGGAGCGCCGAATTCCTCAATACCCATGGTGTAGGCCATAAGCTTACCAACCTGAGCATTGTACATGTTCTCGTAGTTGAACAGCTTTGCAAATTCCTCGTAGCCGCATGCGAATACGGGAACGTTCTGTCTGGAGTGTCCGGATGTTGTGAACTTAGCCTTGGTGATGTCGTTCTCCCAACCGTCTCTGAGAACAAGGCCGCCGGTCTCGTGGTCATCGCTGAACACAACCAGAGTGTCCGGGTTCTCACAGGCGAACTTAAGGCAAAGGGCTACCATTTCGTCTGTGGCGTTAGCCTCACCGATCATGTCGTCGTGGTTGTTGGCGTGGCCTGCAGCGTCTGTCTGGCCGTTTTCAAACATCATGAAGAAACCGACGTTGTTGTTGGCCTCAGACTTGGCCTGGAGCCATCTCAGAGAGAATGCAGTAACCATGGAGATTGTGGGGTTATCTACAGCCTTCAGGTCTGCATATGTAGAGGAGTAGTAAACCTCGTGGCCCTCGGAGGAGCTAAGGTTTACAAACAGCTTGTCGTTGGTGGCTGTCTCGGCCTTGGACCAGGATGTGCACCATCCGATGTCCTGATCCTTAAGCTCGTTGTTCTTAAGGCTGTTGAATGTGGACTGGTAGTCAGTCATCGCCTCGCCGATGAACAGGTCAGGAGCGAAGGACAGCATCTGCTGTGCAATTGTGCCGCTGTCGCCGCGCTGTGCATGAGCACCGCCGAAGTCGGCAGGAGTTGCATCATATGCCCAACCAATTGTTACAACGCCGATAATCTTGTTGAACTTCTCCCGGAGTACCTCGGAGATACAGGGAATGGGGTTCAGGTCCTTGTCCAGGTTCTCATAGCCGTAAATGGTCTTGTAACCTGTGGAGAGAGCTGTACCGCCGGCTGCGGAGTCGGTAGTTACGTTGTCTCTGCCTGTGGAGACGTTAAGAGATGCGGTCTTGGAAGAACCGGCATAGGGCATATCGTTAACGATAAGGTTGTCGTTGTAGTGCTCAGCAAGAGTAATCTCGGAGAATCCGTAACCATCGGAGAATGAGAAGATCAGGTTGTTGGGCTTTACAAATGTGGTGGAAGTGAGAGCCTTGATCAGCTCGTCGTTGACGTTGGTGATATTTTTGTCACCGCCTGTGGCGCCAAGAACTACTGCAGGCAGGTTAGCTGCTCCGCCAAGAGTGGCATTGACCTTCCATGTGTAGGGTGTTGGATCGGGATTCCAGAATTCACCTGCGTCTACGCCTGCCCAGGAACCGGCAGTCTGACCGTCACCGCCGCCGGTGGAACCACCCTCGAACTGATAATCAAGGGCAGCCTTGGGAACTGCAACGGTAGAAACCTCTTCGGTGAAGATAGGTCTGTCGTAGAGTACCTGTACATGCTTCTTAAGAGTGGCAGCGTCGTATTCTGTGGTCTTGCCCGCTGCGTCTGTGATAGCAAGCTTGCAAATAGCAACCTGATCACCAACAGCACAGCCGGAACCCAGCTTAAGGTAGAAATAGGATCCCTTGTACTTCTCAACAAGTTCGCCGGACTCGTCAGAGTATGCGGCAACCTCGCAGCGTACGCAGTACCAGCCGTCGCCTACGTCGATAACGGAAACGTTATCACCATATGCTTCGTTAATAAATGCGGGATCAGATGTAACTCCAGCGTTCTCCATGGAAGCACCTACAACGGACAGAGTGGAATCTGCAGTTGCATGGGGCTTGATAAGGAAGGTAACAACATAGCCGTTCTTAACGGGTCTGGCTATCTTGAACTGGAATCTGCTCTCGCAGTATGAATCGCTACAGTCAGAAGCTGTCATAACAAGAACCTCTGTGTCTACTGTCTCAGCAGCAAAAGCAGCTGTAGATACAGCAAAGACAGAAGTAATTGCCAAGGCCAGCAGGAGAACTGTAACCACGATGCGTGAGATGTTCTTCATAAATAATCCTCCTGATATACTATGCGCAATATACGGATATCACATCAATATCTTCAAATCGCGTAAGGATATACTAACACGATATAGTGAAAGTGTTCAAGGGTTTTGAAGGCAAAAACTTGTGATTTGTATAAAATATATTAAAGTACGGGACCAGGAAAATACAGAAATTCCTATAACTGGGAATGACTTAACAACGGAGGGGATTCGTGGTATAAATTACGTATGATTCTCAAGGCGGAGGCCACTACATGTCATCTACCCACGATAAATACATTTCACCACTTTCCACCAGATATTCCAGTCCCGAGATGCAGAGACTGTTCTCAGAGGACTACAAGTTTTCCACATGGCGCAAGCTGTGGATTGCATTGGCCAGATCTGAGCAAAAGCTGGGACTGCCCATTACAGATCAGCAGCTTTCCCAGATGGAGGCCCATATTTACGATATCAATTACGATGTGGCCGAGGCCCGGGAAAAGCAGGTTCGCCATGACGTTATGGCCCATGTGTACGCATTTGGCCAGTTGTGTCCCGATGCAGCCCCGATTATTCATCTGGGCGCCACTTCCTGCTATGTAGGAGACAATACGGATATAATTATCATGAGAGAGGCATCCAAGCTGGTGTTGAACAAGGCCGCCCAGGTTCTGAGCAATCTGACTGAGTTTGCGAAGGAGTACAAGGCCATGCCCTGTATGGCATACACACACCTGCAGCCTGCTCAGCTGACCACTGTTGGCAAGCGGGCCACCCTGTGGGCCAACGAACTGGCCATGGATATGGTGGAGATGGAGCACAGATTGGCGGTGCTGCAGCTCCGTGGAGTCAAGGGAACTACCGGTACCCAGGCCAGCTTTATGGAACTGTTTGAGGGAGACGAGGAAAAGGTCAAGCAGTTGGAAAAACTGGTTGCCGCAGAGATGGGATTTGAGTCCTGCGTGCCGGTATGCGGACAGACATATTCCCGCAAGACAGATGCGTATTTCCTGAATGCATTGGCAGGTTTTGCAGAGAGCGCCTACAAGTTCTCCAACGACCTGAGACTGCTGCAGAACTTCGAGGAGATGGAGGAACCCTTTGAGAAGAATCAGATCGGTTCATCTGCCATGCCTTACAAGAGAAACCCTATGCGCAGCGAGCGGATTTCCGCCCTGGCCAGATACGTGATTTCCGATGCCCAGAACCCGGCATTCACCTGTGCAACCCAGTGGTTTGAGAGGACTCTGGACGACTCCGCCAACAAGCGGATTGCCGTGGCAGAGGCTTTCCTGGCCGTGGATGCTATCCTCAACATCTATATCAACATTACAGATGGGTTGGTGGTCTACCCTAAGGTTATCCACCGCCGGGTTATGGAGAAGCTCCCCTTTATGGCCACTGAGAACATTATGATGAGAGCAGTTAAGGCAGGAGGCAACAGACAGGAACTCCACGAGAGAATTCGGGTACATTCCCAGGCCGCAGCCACCAAGGTCAAGATGGAGGGCGGGTCCAATGACCTGATCAGCAGAATTGCCGCAGACCCTGCATTTGGCCTTACTGAGGAGCAGATCAAGTCCGAGCTGGATCCCACTCTGTACATCGGCAGATGCCCCGGACAGGTGGATGAGTTTATCGAGACGGTGGCAGAGCCTCTGCTGAACAAGTATCATAAATCCGAAATCAAAGCAGAACTGTCAGTTTAACAGGAGTCAGACCATGGACGATACAGTTATTTCATACAAATGTCCAAACTGTTCAGGAGGACTGGAATACAAGCCCGGGTCCGACCTGTTGGTATGCCCCTTTTGCGACTCCGAGTTTAAGGAAGAGGACCTGAAGGACACCAAGGCCTACCGCCAGGCCCAGGAGGAGCAGAAGCTGCAGGAGGAGTTCAACGCCCAGATGGTGGAGTACAATTGCCCATCCTGCGGTGCAGAAATACTGGTGGATGAGAATACAGCAGCGGACCTGTGCCCCTATTGCCACAATCCGGTTACACTCAAGGGCAGATTGTCCGGGGCCCTGAGGCCTGACAAGGTTGTTCCGTTCATGTATGATGCCCAGGCAGCTAAGCAGAAGTTCATGGAGACCATGGGCAAGCGCTGGTTTGTGCCCAAAAGCTTTCTGGCCACATCCCAGCTGGAGAAGATTCAGGGCATATACTATCCATTTTGGGTGGCGGACGCAGACACGGACTCATCCTATAGCGGTATAGGGACCAAGGTTCGCTCCTGGAGATCCGGCAACATCAGATATACGGAGACCTCCAAGTACGATGTGTACAGGAGGGGCAACATACATTTTGAGGACCTGAGTACCGCAGCTCTGTCAGAGGCTGACAAGGCCATATTGGAGGGCATTCTGCCCTTCCCGTCCACCTGTCACGAGGATTTTTCCATGACATATCTGTCCGGATTCGTCACCAAAAAGAGGGATATGAACCGCGAGGACGTGGAATTTGAGGTCAAGAGCCGCATTCACACATATTCAGATCAATTGCTGCGAAATACCATTTATGGCTATAGCTCCGTCTCCGCCGGCCAGCGCAATGTGGTGATTAAACAGAGCAAGTGGGAATACTGCCTCATGCCTATCTGGCTGCTTACATACAACACTCCCAAACGGCGATATGTATATGCCATGAACGGATACACAGGAAAGACCTACGGCGAGCTGCCAATCAACTGGAGGAAACTGCTGTTGGTGGCTCTGGGCGTGGGTCTGGGAATCGGCCTGCTGGCTGCATTGATTGTACCGGCAATTATGGAATCTTCCGGATACTACTTCAGCAGCGGAGGAGGGTTCTTTATATGGTAAGGAAAGCTTTTATCTGTTGTCTCGCCGCTGTACTTGTTGTATGCAGCGTTTCCATTGCCCTGGCCGATATAGAATCCTATGTGCTGGACAATTCCGGCAGTGGAATTTTCCAGGATACAGAAGGCCTTGAACAGGCCTTGCGCAGTGCATCTGAACTGGAGGGGGCCTATTTTATAGCTGTCTCCACAGATATTTCCTATGAGAGTGACTACGACAGGGCCGGGCGGCAATTCTGCTACCAGGCAGGGGTGGACAGCCAAACCGACAATATCGTAATGGTTGCCATTAGCATGACGGACCGGACCTATGATCTGTTTTTGTGGGGAAAACCTTACTGGGATATCGATGATTACGAGGTTGACAGTATTCTGGATGCCATGGAGAGAAGTATGGCATCCGGCGACTATGACAGCGCTGTGTATGCATTTATCGACGCAGCCAGGGACGCCCTTGCTACCCCGAATTCCCGGAGTGAAAATTCCGGAAACCTGAGCAAATCTGCGGTCCGTACTATAGCAGGTGTTGTGGCAGCTTTGATATCGGGAGCAATTTTCGTAGCCGTAGTTGAAGGTCGATACAAGCTGAGGATTAAGCCCACCAACTACCCCTTGGATGAATTTACCAAGCTGGAACTGACAGACAGCAGAGACGTATTCATGACTAAATCCGTAGTTACAACAGTAATCTCCAGCGACAG
>CAZCOE010000029.1:0-27692 GCA_964500525.1 uncultured Clostridia bacterium
GCTTCACCTCGCCTTCCGGCGGAAAATCTTGGACCTGAACAGTATTACATTCAAAATCAGGAAGAATCCTATCAATATAATGGTGGTCAGCACCGGCCTTCCAGGGGCCAGGGTAACCAGCAGCATAAGTGGGAACCCAAACACAATTGCCGGGAAATTCTGATATACCAAATTGTCTGCTGCAGGTGTGCGGAAGTCGCCATCGATCTCTCTCAGCAGGATAATTCCTGTACTTGCTGTGCCTGTCAGCATGCCGTACATCATCAGGAATTGCTCCTCCTGATACTCCTTGAACAGGGTCTTTGCCACGATTCTGTTGTACACAAAGGTGATAACCAGTCCGGCAACTCCCAGAATCAGGATAATGCCCCAGTATTTTTCCAGCATATCCACACGGATGGCAGCCACACCTGCCACAACCATCAGGTCGTAGAAGAAGTTGCTGATGCGGGTCATGAGGAAGTCGTTTGTGTACTCTCTGTGGATGATCTGCCTCTTGTTGAGCACCTTTAGTATCCCCTTTACAAGGGTTGCCAGCAAAACGCCCAACAGGAAGTTGAATCCGAAAATCAGCGACTTGAGTCCGGGAAGCAATTCACCCAGAGCAAACATAATCAGATACGTGAGGAAGTAGGTAGATGCCACAATGGCCAGCTGAACTGTCATCTTGTCCAGGTTGCCCTGAATAGGAATCTCGTTGCTCTTCTGAATATCCTCGGATTTGAGCGCTCCCTCCTCGCTGAAGCTGCCGGTAACCTTGCCCTTCCTCTTCAGCACATTCAGGTGAATAACGCCGCCGATACTGGCGCTCAGGAATCCCAGCGCCGCGATCGTCAGGCCAAAGCTCCTGCCGCCCTCAAATCCGTAGTCTGCCTCAAAGAGTCCTCCGTAGTTAAGGGCCTGGCCTGTTCCCTGACCGTAGCCGAAGGGAAGCAAAATGCCTGCGGCCTTGAAGAAACCGCTGATAAACATGCCGGCTATAATCGTAATCACCATGCCCACAATGCCCTGAATCAGGTATGATGAAACAGTGGTAACTCCGGTGTTAAATATTTCTGTGGTTCTCTGGCGGGTCAGCTTGCCCTTGGATGCCTTGAACGTGGATGCCACGAAGCCCAATGCCAGAGCATGATATGTAAGTATCTCCAGGTTGTATGTCCCGTTGCCCCCAAAGAAGGCTGTGTCGAACATTACCCGATCTGTGATCAGCTTGTAAATACCTGTGACCAGCAGCAGAAGGCCGCCTCCCAGAACGGGAGTAGGTATCAGCGTGGCATTTAAGAACTTGATCCTTCTCTTGAGTATGTTTGCCACCAGAAGGCTAAGCAGCAATACCGCCAGCAGATTGAAAAATCCCCAGGTACTATAATCCCAAAAATTGCCCATGTTCCACCTCAGAATGTGTATTTTTGTATCTGTAGAATAGATTCATATATTTCAATGAGTTGAACCTCTCCCCTGGCTTAAGCTGATACACCTTGTCCTGATAGTAGATGTTCAGCTTGTTCCGGCCCACAACGGTGAAAACCGACGCCTTGTCAAAGTCCAGCCGGTATTCCTGATCTCCCTTGCGCACCATCAGCCGGTCTCCGTAGAGCTCCAGCTCCCCATCCTGGAAGATCAATTCCTTGTTTTTGTACAGAATAACCTGGTAAAAGTCCGATCTCTCCCTGTAGTATGGCTGCTCCAGATATAGGTCCGTGTCCAGCTTGTTGATAAAATCGCATTGGTAGTCGTACCAATCTGCCACAAATCGGAATGGGAACTCTCCCTTAACCACCTTAAGCTCCGTGGAGGGTGTATACTCCAGGGTTACGCCGCACTTCTTGCAGCAAATGTGGCTGTCATGACTCTCAAACTCGGACAGGCCACAGGCAGGGCACACATACATGGCTCTCTCCAGGTACTCTGCCCGCTTGTTGTGGTGGAACTCGTGATCCGCATTGCCTTCGTGAACATAGAGCTGGGTGCAGACGGTGTCCAGCAGCTCCGAATCCGTCAGTTTCCCGTACTCCTCAGGCTCCAGAACATTGAGAACGTATGCCTTCATCTTGCCCTTGCGGATAACATCGCTCCATCTGGGATGAACGCCATATCCTCCCTCTATGCGGAACAGGGCCACAGGCAGCTTAAGCACACGAATCAGCTTGACCACCGATGGCTTGATATACTCTGTATGTCCGCTGTAGGTGCGGTTTCCCTCGGGAGCCAGGGCAATGGTGCCGCCCTCTTTGGCCACCCGGATGCAGTTCATAACTGTGCTCACATCTGTGGTCTGCTTCTTGATGGGAATTGGCGCAACCAGCCAGGCAATAAGCTTGGAAATCCACCCCTTGGAGAACAGGTCCTCAGAGGTTATGTAATATACCGGGCCCTTGAATGCCATGCCCACAAAGAATTGATCAAAGGCTGTCTGATGGTTCATCAAAATAAGGTATGGGCGGCCCTTGTTATTGAACTTGGTGATCTTGATTCCATATGCCAATCGGGAAAAAGGATACAGTATGGCATAGGCAATATTCCGCACAACCCTGTGCCTGAAGTGCATCCATTTTTTGCGGGTTGTCTTCTTTGCCATAACTCCTCCGGGTTGTCTCGCAACTTAGTCAATTTGTTATACGTAGACTAATTGTACATTATTTTCCCCCATCTGTCACCAAAATACTATCTGTCCATACAAAATGCGACCAAATAAATAGGCACACTCCCGGAGAAGCATGCCTGTGAAATATTGCTTTAGATTCAGTTGTTTTACCGGTCCTTGAGGCTTGTGTACTCTCGTCTGGGAGCAACGCTCATGTAGGCGGGACGGATAATCTTGGACTGTCCGGCCAGCTCCTCAATGCGGTGTGCGCTCCATCCAACAACACGGGCCGTGGCAAAAATGGGTGTGTACAGCTCTGTGGGCAGGTTCAGCATGCGGTATGCAAAGCCGGAGTAGAAGTCCACATTGGCGCTGACAGTCTTGTTGGAGGCCCTGCGGTCCATTATCATACCCTTTGCCAGTCTCTCTACCATATCCATCAGGCGGAACTCGGCCTGGCATCCCTTGTTCTCGGACAGCTCCTGTACATGCTTTTTGAAAATCTCGGCTCTGGGGTCGCTGACGCTGTAGACCGCGTGGCCCATGCCATAGATGAGCCCCTTGTTGTCAAAGGCCTTCTTGTCCAGGATCTTGGTCAGGTATGCTGCAACCTCGTCCTCGTCCTCCCAGTTGGAGACGTGCTTCTTGATATCGTCAAACATCTGCACAACCTTCAGGTTGGCGCCGCCGTGGAGAGGTCCCTTGAGGGAGCCCAGAGCAGCTGCAATTGCAGAATAGGTGTCTGTGCCGGAGGACGTTACTACCCGGGTGGTAAAAGTGGAGTTGTTGCCTCCGCCGTGCTCTGCGTGCAATACCAACGCCATGTCCAGAACCTTGGCCTCCAGCTCGATATACTTCTTGTCGGAACGGAGCATGCGGAGAATATTCTCTGCTGTGGACAGGTTAGACTTAGGGTTATGGATATAGAGGCTGCGGCCCTGAATAAAGTGGCGATATGACCTATAGCTGTATACAGCCATCATGGGCAGCTGGGCGATAAGCTGAATGGACTGGCGCAGTACGTTTTCGATGGAAATGTCGTCCGGGTTGTCATCGTAGGAATACATGGTCAGAACCGAACGCTGCAGAGAGTTCATCATGTCGTTGCTGGGGGCCTTCATGATAACATCCCTTACGAAGGTCATAGGCAGCTGTCTGTGCTCTGCCAGCATGGCACTGAAGTTATCCAGCTCCTCCTTGTTGGGCAGCTCTCCGAACAGCAGCAAATAGGCAGCCTCTTCGAATCCGAAGCGGCAATCCGTGAGGAATCCGTCTACAAAGTCGTTGATCTCTACTCCCCGATAGTACAGGTGGCCATTGTCCTCAATAACGTGGCCATCACTGTCCAGAATGCTGCGGCCCTCGCTGTCCGTCTTGTTCCAGGTAACCTCGGAAATGGCGGTGAGGCCCGTGAGAACGCCAACGCCATGGGCGTCTCTGAGACCCCTCTTAACATCGTATTTGGAATACAATGTGGGGTCTATATTGTGATTCCTGCATTTCTCGGCAAGGCGCCTGATATCAGGATTTGTCTCGTTTTTCAAAAAATCATCCATGCGTATTCTCTCTGTCCTTCAAAATCTATGCCGCATGTTATCTGAGAAATATCAGCCTCAATTGCCGATAAAGATGGGGTTGCCGATAGCCATGCGAATGCCGGTTGTTGCGTCGGTAACCTCTGCTCTGTAGAACATACAGTCTGTATTCAGTGGAATGTTCACGTAGACCGGGTCCGTACCTGTGTATTCTTGGGTATACACAATTTTTGAGTCCTTGTAAATATCGAGCCTGTAAACATGATTATTTTCATAAATGTTCTTGTACATATCTCCCACACGGAGCCAGAGTTCCCCATTGTCCCCGGTCCAGGTGCCTCCCATATTCACCGAAGTCTCCCCGTCTGTGGCGCACATCTGTATGCCGATACATCCGCAGGTCATGTCTCCCACATGTGCCGCATCCACATAGGCTGCGCTGGTTTTCTCCTTCACATATACTGTGCTGAGGCCGTTGTTGTCAGGATGGCCGTGCTCGTCGCCTCCTGCTATGGCATAGACCCTCTTGCCCATCTCCAGCAGCTGTTTCCACAGGTGATAGGCCTTGTCGGAATGCTCATAGGATGGGTAATAGTATATGATCTCAATATTGTGGTAGTCGCAGAAATAATAGTCCAGTGGATCTGGGGACTGCATCTTGGTGGTGGGATGATTGTGAGTGAAAACACCTCCCTTGGACCTGACGTAGTTCACCAGCTCCGCCATGCGTTCATATGTAAAGTGGGGATAGCCGAAATGTCCCTCATGGTCGTCCTCCTCAGGGGACAGGCCGGCGTGGGTGTAGCCGAACTCAGGGAAGTGGGTCAATGTGTCCTCCAGGTCTCCCTGCCTGGGAAAGATCATGTTGTAGTGCAGGTCGGTCTGGGTTGCAGCTCTGCATCCCTCCATATATGTGCCCGGCTCCGTTCCGCACAGCATGGTGTTGTTATTCCACTCCGGCAAATATGTGTGTCGCACCTGCCTATGATCCACCAGAGCCACAAAGTCAGTCTCCTTAGCTGCCATGTAGTCCGACCATTCGGTCAATGTGGCCAGTCCGTCGCTGGTGCCGCCGGTAGCCGCATGGGCGTGATAGTCTCCATGGGCAGCCTGTCTGCCTGCATATGCCTTGTCAACCGGGTTCATCATTATTATATCCTCCTTTTGAGTAAACCAATCAGGCTGCATGTGCCAAATACCATCATGTTGGCAATGACAATGCCTGATCCTGTGGGAGTGTCGTACAGCATGGACGCCCCCATTCCTACTATGAAGCATACCACGGAAATGGCCGCTGCGCATACTGTTACAGATGAAAACTTCTTGCACACCTTCATGGCGCTGAGAGCCGGGAACAGAATCAGTCCGGATATCAGCATTGAGCCCATCATCCTCATGCCCACCACTATCATCAGGGCGGTAAGCACAGCCACCAGAGAATTATATGCGCCGGTGTTGACGCCGGTGGCCTTGGCAAAGGTCTCGTCAAAGGTGACTGCAAAGATCTTGTGGTAGAACAGCAGGAACGCCAGCAGCACCACAGCGGTCAGAACGGCGCTGAGCCTGACGTCGCTGTCCGTCATGGACAGTATGCTGCCGAACATATAGTTGTTTACGTCGGTGTTCATACCGTCAACCACCGACAGGGCGAATACTCCTATGGCCAGTGCGCCGGTGGAGAATACAGCCACAGCCGCATCGGCCTTGACGCTGCCGTTCTGACTGATCCGCAGCAGAATGAAGGCGCATACCAGCACAACGGGAATGGACACTGCCATAGGGGCCCAGTTAAGTGCAGTGGCAATGGTCAGGGCCGCAAAGCTTACGTGGGACAGACCGTCGCCTATCATGGAGTAGCGCTTCAATACCAGGCATACTCCCAGCAGCGCAGCACATATCGCGATCATCAGGCCGGCAATTACAGCTCTCTGGACAAAGCTGTATTGCAGCATTTTTGCAATAGTTTCAAACATGGGATTCCCCCTTAAGGGCATGATGGCAGGTACCCTGGATATGGGCTGAACAGCCCTTGGTACACTCCCTGCCCAATCTGCAGTCCATGCATTCATCATCCGCTCCATCTTCCAGGAAGGCCTTGCCTATGTCGCTGTCCCGATAGTCCTGGGCTGTGCCGCAGAACATCAACTGACCTGCATTCAGGTGCAAAATATGGGATGCGTGGTCAATGGCGCAGTGTATGTCATGGGTGACCATAACGATGGTTATGCCCTCCTCCCGGTTGACCTTGCGGATCAGCCGGTACATTTCCTCGGAAGCCATGGGATCCAGACCTGCTACAGGCTCGTCCAGCAGCAGCATTTTGGATGTGGCACACAGGGCCCGGGCCAACAGAACTCTCTGCTGCTGACCACCGGACAGATCCCTGTAGCACCTGTCTGCCAAGTCTGTTATGCTGAGCATCTCCAGTATTTCCCGGGCGCGCCGCCGCTCTGCAGAGGTATAGCTCATGAAGAATTTCTTCCTGTTGAGGAATCCGGACAGCACAACCTCCTTAACCGACGCAGGGAAGTCCCTCTGCATAGATGTCTGCTGAGGCAGGTAGCCCACCTCATTGTGCCTGAACTTGCGTCCGGTGATAATCTTGCCGGAGGCTGGCCTCTTGAGCCCCAGCAGGGCCTTGATCAGAGAGGATTTGCCGGAACCGTTTTCGCCCACAATACAGAGATAGTCCCCTTCGTTCAGTTCAAAGGATAGATTCTCCAGAACAATTTTGCCCTCATAGGACAGGCTCAGCTTGTCGCATTTGAGTAATGTCTTGTCTGTCATGGTTAGTTCAGTGCCTCCCGAAGATAGGTTAGGTTTTGTCGCATCAGGTCGATATATGTTGTACCAGCCTCAAATTCCTCTGAGGTTACGTTGTGGCAGCTGTGGAGGCATCGGATGACTGCTCCTGTTTCGTTAGCTATGGACCGGGCCGTCTTGCAGTTGGACATCTCCACGTGAAACACTACCGGAATATTCAGCTCCCTGACCTTGTCGATAAGCTCTGCAGTGGCTCCAATATTCTCCTCGGTGCTGTCTGCGCATCCCGGAAATGCGGCATAGTAGCTGAGGCCGTACTCTCTGGCCAGGTACAGAAACGGAAATCTGTCTCCCACCACGATAGTCTGTCTCCGGGCTCCCTGAACCATATCTCTGAATTCCTGATCCAACTGCCGGAGCTCCGCAATGTATGCGTCCCCATTGGCCCGGTAGGTCTGGGCATTGTCCGGGTCCAGGTCCACCAGCTTATCTGCCACTGCCTCAACTATTTCAATCATGTTCACCGGGCTGGTCCAAACGTGTTCGTCGTATTCCTCATGGTGTTGGTGGTCATGCTCCTCAGCGGCATCCTCATGTATCGGCTCCACCACATCCATGAGACGAATCTGATCGGGAGCCTCATCCAGTGATTGCAGCAATGTGTCCACCCAGGTGTCCGACTCGCCGCCGCACAGCACCAACAAATCGCACTCTGCAATGGCAATCTGCTCTCTCAGGGAAGGATCGTAGTTGTGAATCTCCGATGAACCCACCGGCAGAATCATATGCAGATCCACCAGATCCCCTGACACGGCCCTGACTGCGTCGTATTCCGGGAAGCCCGTGGCATATACCGCAAGCTTATCCCCGGCTGTGGAATCCACCTGTCCGGAGCAGCCGCAAAGAGCCGCCGGCAGCAGGGAAAGCACCATTAGTCCTGCCACTATACGGGATCTGATCATTAACTGCCTCCATAACTCATAGATATTGCTATTTTAGTACCACATAGTCGGCCCGTAAAGTGTAAAAGAGGTATATTCTTCCCTCTGTTACTGCTGCAAGTTGTATGATAAAATGGATTCGACACTGTGTGACACATATATATAAAAAGTGGTCTTTTTTCTAAAATGGAGGTGCATTATGAGGTACATTATCGGTGTAGACGCCGGCGCAATCCGAACCACCGCAGCTGCTTTTGACCTGTCCGGCAGGCTGCTTTCCATCGAGAACGGCAAGTCCGGCAATGTGGCGGAGAATTTCGACGTGGCCACCAAAAACATTCTCCACACCATTACAACTATTGACGATTCCCTGGAGAATCAATGCGCACTTGTTGTTCTGGGCATTGCGGGCATGGAGTCAACCGGTCTTAAGGAACAACTCACAGAGGCACTCCAGGACAAATTATCCTGCCCGGTACAGGTATTCAGCGACGCTCAGCTGGCCATGTATGCCTACTTCCAGGGAGGAGACGGCGTGCTGGCCATTGCAGACACCGGCAGCATTGCCTATGCCAAACGGGGCAACAACTACTACAGATGCGGCGGCTACGGTGCAATACTCGGCGACGAGGGCAGCGCATATTACATTGCTGTGGAGGGGCTCAAGCTCTGCCTCAGACGCTGCGACATGGGCCTGCCTCCGGATGGCCTTACCTCCGCTATGATCGATGCTGTAGGGGGCGAGCTGCGCTACGTAGTTGACTTTGTCTCAACCCACTCCAAGCAGGACATTGCAGCCCTTGCCCCTATCGTAGTAACCTTTGCGGGCCGCAACGACAGCGATGCACGGCAGATTCTGATACGAGCCGGCACCCTGCTGGGTGACAGTGTGGCAGTGCTGCTGCGCAGGTTAGAGCTGGTTTCTCCTGCAATAGCTGTATCAGGCTCTGTCCTCAAGAATGTGAACATGGTGGCTGACAGCTTCTATCGCCGGATCCTGGAGGAGTTCCCCTCTGCCAGGTTTGTCACCGACGAGGTAGTCATCTCCAAGGGCGCCTACTATAGGTATCTGTCCACCAACAAGTAAATCTTTCAAGCAAAAGCTGTATTTAGGACAAAACCACCCGTCAAGGGTGGTTTGTTTTCTCGTATATGGGTTTAATCTCAACTATGGCAAAGGCAGAATCTACTATGTAATTTATGGCAACTATATACGTCAAGCGTTTATAAGTTTTTTTCATGAATTTTCCCAAGGACTTTGATCGCCGCTTTTCGGATATCTTCATCCTGGCTAAGTGTATATTTCTGGAGATCTTCAATTACATCCGGCGTGGGATAGTACTTTAATCCACCAATTGCGACAAAAGTCAAGTCCCTTTTAATTGACTCTGCATTGGGGCGACTTCCGTAAGGTACACCTCTTCCCTCATTTTGCAGGTCCTCAATTGTTATAGTCAGATATCTTTTTAGTATTTCTTTCATCTCTGGTCTTTTCCACGATGCTAACATTTGCATTGTAAACGGCAAATAGCATGCATCTCTAGCATTTTTTGCAAGAGAAATCAAATCATCTCTGATCCTTTTAGCCTTCAGTTTTCTAAATGCATTATCAAATCGGACATAAATATGGGCCGGGGCAGGCTCACCAGGCTTAGAAATATAAGCGTCAGAGGCTCTGAAATCTAAGTACAGCCTTAGTGTTTTCAAATCACAATCCGGTACCTTGTCATATACCATATGAGGCAACAAATATCCTCTGACAGATTGGGAGGGAATCTCTGAAATATACTTGTCAATAATAAAACCGGCTCCCTTGAAAGTACACAGGTCCAATTCTGCTAAATAATGGACGTTCACGTCCAGACAATCATGAAGCTCGCGGTATATTTTCTCTAAGACCACCTTATCTTCTTGGCCATATTTATAGTCTCTGCCATTGATTTCATCCATTATAGAATCTCTTAGTACCACTCCAGGGACATCATACATTTTGAATTTACCTCCTTACTAATAAAGATATTTTATATTCCACCCTGCTTCAATTACAGTCTTAGAAATAACAGTCGTCGGACGGACATATAACTCGAGACAACGTTCTGTTTCCCCTGCATACTGTGCAAAATCTCTCAATTGTCTTGTGTTAGATATATATTTTACATTCTTAACCTCTATTAATGTAGAATCTGTCATCTTATCAGGTATTCTTATCTTACGAATAATATTGTCGCCCTTAGAGTTGTATTACACATCTCAAGCCAACTGCCTCTCCAAAAAAGAGCCTGTCCCCGCCGGGTTCCAGGCTCTTGGCTTTGCTGCTGATTGTTACTTTGGCACCACGTCACAGGTGACACTGGCGGACTTGAGGGGATCGTTGCCGCTGCGGATAGACAGATTGCTCCAGCCATTGGCGCTGCCGGAGTATGTAACCTCCTTTAGCTTATCGCAATGGTCGAATGCGCTCTCGCCTACGAAGGTCATTTTTCCTGGGATGTGGATCTTCTGCAGTGCCCGGTCGCCGATGAAGCACTTGGCTCCCACGGACTCACAGCTCTCAGGCAGAGTAATCTCTGTCAGCTGAGGACAGTAGGCAAATACACCTGTGGCCAGGGAGACCAGAGAGTCGCCCTCAAATGTAACCTTGACCAAACTGTCGCACTCGTAGAAGCAGTTGTTGTTGAGGGTCTCCACGTTCTTGCCAATGACGATTTCCTGTATGCCATGGCATCCTGCAAATGCACTCTCCTCAACGCTGGTAACGTTATCTCCCAGAACCACCTTCTTGATGGTGGTATTGTATGCAAAGGAGTCCAGCAACACAGGAGATGTGGTGTTGATCACCAAGGTGTGCAGCTTTTCGCAGCCCAGAATCATGGTATAGTTAGGCTGTGCCAGACCTGTAAATGTAATGGATGTTAGGTTCTCGCAGTATGCGAAGCACTCGGTTCCCAGAGTCTCCATGTTTCCGGACAGGACCACCTCAGTAAGGCCGTTGCAGTCCTTGAAGGCTGACTCTCCGATAACCTTGAGGGAAGCGCCGAACTCCACGTTCTCCATGGAAACACACTCGGCAAAAGCGAACTTCTCAATGGAAATAACTGTATTGGGGATGTTAATCTTGGTCAGATTGGTGCATCCGGAAAAAGCATATTCGCCGATGGTGTACAGACCCTGAGGAAGCACAACCTCCTTGAGATCTGCAGCGTCCTTGAGAATATTGGGCGCCAGAACCGTTACCTGGTCACCGTCGGGACTGTAGGTCTCAATGGTCAGCTTGGTGGTGCCGGCCTTGTAGGGAATGCCGGTAATCGTGCATGTACCGTTTCCGTTGCTGACATAGGTTATGCCCTTGCTGTCAGTGCTGGTCTTGCCCAGAGGAGCGTACTCCTTCTCGTTGCCTACGGCACCTACCATAGGGGTGGGGGTTGGCTGGACACCGTTTTTATAATCGCAGCCGGTCATGGCTACAGAGGCCACTATAGTTCCAATTACCAATAACGCAAGTCCAAAATATCTGGAAACACGATGCTTCATATACGTTCATCTCCCTAGTAAGTCTTGACTAATTAATTATACACGTTTATCACCCTATGGAAAAGGGCGATTTACAAAGTATTTACACCCATGTTAATTAGTTATAGAATTATTTTCTGTCGAAATAGTACATGCGTCTTTGTCGCAATAGCCTTACATAACCTGGTGATATGAAATTATTGATACTAATGCTGCTTCCCATATTGATCGGATTGGCGCTTCCCCTGCTGGGCAAGGCGCCCCGAGGCCTGCGCCTGGGCCTGTGCATAGGTTCCCAGACTCTGACCCTGGCGGGATGTGTGTGGATAGCCCTGCGCCCTGCATCACTGGAGCTGTGGCATCTCAATGATATGCTGGGCATTGCCTTCGCCTCGGACAGTATTGGCAGTCTGTTTGCCATTTTGGTCAGCTTTGGCTGGCTTATTGTGGGCATTTATTCTATACGCTACCTGGACGAATATCAGCATGGCAAGGAGACCCGATTCCTGGTGTTTTACATGCTGTCCCAGGGAACGCTGCTGGCCATGTGCTATGCCGGCAATTTCTTCTCCATGTACCTGTTCTTTGATCTCATATCCCTGATCTCCATGCCCCTGGTTCTTCAAAACGGCGGTAAAGCATCCATTAAGGCCGGCCTGAAATACCTGTTCTACTCTGTCGCCGAGGCAATTATTGTGCTGACGGGCATATTGCTGGTGTGCAGAAACGGGGGCCTTAACTCCCTGAACTTCGTTCCCGGCGGTACTGAGATAACGGCAACCCCCTCCGTTCTCTGGGGCATATTCCTGATGTGTGTGGGGTTTGCCGCCAGGGCGGGTCTATACCCTCTCCACGGATGGCTCCCCTCTGCCCACACCGCAGCCCCCTCCCCTGCCAGCGCAGTCCTGTCCGGACTGATTGAAAAGGCCGGCGGATTGGCATTAATCCGGGTGCTTTACTACTTGATCTCTCCAAATTCAGTTTCCGGCACCTGGGTACAGACAACCTTGATAATTCTGGCACTTATTTCAGTGCTCATGGGGTCCGTAATGGCCTACCGGGAGCAGCTGTTCAAGGGGCGATTGGCCTATTCCTCCATCAGCCAGCTTTCCTACGTATTGCTGGGAGTCTCTTTGCTGAGCCGGCAGGCTCTGGCCGGAGCATTGCTCCAGGTGGTGTTCCACGCCTTGGTTAAAATTGCGCTGCTTCTCTCTGCAGGGGCCGTAATCCACAACACCGGCAAGACCCAAGTGCCCCAGCTCCGAGGGATTGGCAAACAAATGCCCCTGACCATGGGATTCTTTACTCTGGCCGCTCTCTCCCTTATAGGCATTCCTCCTACAGGAGGTTTTTTATCAAAATGGCACCTGTGTCTGGCAGCCATGGACTCCAAATCAGGTGTCTTTACCTGGCTGATTCCCCTTGTCTTATTGACAAGTGCTCTGCTGACTGCCGCCTACCTGCTGCCCATCTCTGCTGATGCGTTCTTCCCCGGCAAGGACTGCCTGCCTGGCGAGGATGAGGTTGTGGCCAAGGACCGGCCGATTATGTGGATTCCTATTGCTCTGCTGGCTGTGGCCGCACTGGTTCTGGGCATGTTTTCCGAGATTAGTTTTAACATGGTCAGCTCCTGGATTTCAGGACTGTTTGAGGTGTGACCATGGAAGGAATCTTGCTTGTAATCCTGACTCTGCTGCCTATTCTGCTGGGCATTGTGGTATATCCCATAGGGCGCAAGTCCCAAATCGCAGGACACATATTTACCATGGTGGCCATGGTGGTCCAATTTGCCCTGACCCTGGCTGCAGTTATAGTCTGCTACGGCAACATGATGGAGTTTACACTGCCCTGGTGGAAGCTGTCATTTACCATGAGCGGAGTTCATGGCCTGGGATTCCGGGGACTGTACCTGCTGGTATTGAGCTTTATGTGGCTGGTGGTCGCCGTCTTCTCTCCCGAGTATTTCACCGGGGACACCAAGACTCACCGGTTCTATTCCTTTACCCTGATCACCCTGGGAGGCATCTGCGGCATGTTCCTGGCAGCCGACCTGATGACTCTGTTTACATTCTTTGAGATAATGAGCCTGTCATCCTACGTCTGGGTTGTCCACACAGAAACCGACGACGCCCGCAGGGCCTCCGCCACCTATCTGGCCGTGGCTGTGCTGGGAGGAATGGTTGCCCTCTACGGAATAATGCTGCTGCAGCACAACCTGGGCACATTGGAGCTGTCCCAATTGGCAGATGCTGTCAGGCGGGGCCGCATTTCCCGCAAATCCCTCATGGTGGCTGTATCCTGTCTGCTCTTTGGCTTTGGCTCCAAGGCAGGCATATTTCCATTGCACTTCTGGCTGCCCAAGTCTCATCCCGTGGCTCCCGCTCCCGCCAGCGCACTGCTGTCCGGAGCCCTGACCAAGGCCGGCCTGCTGGGTATAATCCTGGTCTGCTTCCGCATTTTGCCCGGAGACAATGGGCTTGGCTATATTATTCTGGCCCTGGGCACCATAACTATGGTGCTGGGAGCTGTGCGAGCCCTGTTCTCCATAAACATCAAGGAAATATTGGCCTGTTCATCCATGTCCCAGATTGGCTTTGTGATGCTGGGGCTGGGAATGCAGCAGCTGATCGATCCCGCCATGGGCGAAGCTTCCGCTCCGGTGGCCTCCCTGGGAGTTTCCGGCGCTGTGCTCCACATGTTGAACCACTCCATGTTCAAATTAATCTTGTTCCTGGCTGCAGGCATTTGCTACAAGTGCTGCCACAGTATGGACCTTAACGACCTGAAGGGATTCGGCCGCAACAAACCATGGCTCATGGTCGTATTCCTGGCAGGCGCCCTGGGCATCACCGGTATGCCCCAATTCTCCGGGTATATTTCCAAAACCATAATCCACGAGGCCATTACGGAATATGCAGCCAACAGCAGTATGCCCATGCTGTTCAAATCTCTGGAGTGGGCCTTCCTGCTGTCCGGTGGAATGACTGTGGCGTATATGACAAAAATATTTGTGGCGATTTTTGTAGAAAAGCCGGCTCGGCCGGAATATGAGGAAAATACGCCATATGCCGGTGTGGCCACCAAGATTATGCTGGCGATTCCCGCTGTGGCAGTACTTGCCATGGGCGCCCTACCCCGCAGGATTATGGAGCCCCTGGCCACTGCTGTTACCATGTCCTCTCCCCTGTCCTATAACCGCAGACTGCTGGAGTATCCCAACTATTTCACCTGGGAATGTGTCTCCGGTGCCTGCATATCCTTTGCTGTAGGAATATTGCTCTACCTGATATTGATACGCGGGGCGCTTATGACCAAGGGTGTGTACAGGAACCGCTGGCCCAAGTGGCTGGATATGGAAAACGGCCTCTACCGTCCCCTGATCAGGGGGGTCGCCGGTCGGCTTAAATCCATCAGCCTGTTAGTGGCCAAATTGCCGGATCTGTTGATCAAGCTGCTCTCTCCCCATATAAGCCACAAGGAAAAATAATAAAATTCCCAATATCGGCGAAAGCTGTGGTATAAATAGTGGTGAACAGGGCATTGACTCTGTTATGTACATGTAAATTCAAGTGTCCGGAGAAAACAGATGTATTGGAATGATTATTTATGGTTTATGGGAGCAATTCTCCTCTGTACGCTGCTGTCCGCATTTGCCAGCGCACGGGTTCGGTCCGCATATGCCAAACACGACAAAGTCCGCTGCAGTTCGGGGATGACAGGTTATGACACTGCCATTCGCCTGATGCAGTCTAACAACATATCCCACATATCGGTGGGCAGTGTGGACGGCACGTTAAGCGATCACTACAATCCCGGCAAGGGAATTGTAAATCTGTCGGAGAGCACGTATGGCAGCAATTCCATTGCAGCCGTTGCAGTGGCGGCCCACGAAATGGGACACGTTATGCAAAAGGAAAACGGCTATCTGTTTTACCGTTTTCGCACTGCCCTGGTTCCGGTGGTTAATTTTGGCACCAGGCTCTCCCTGCCCCTGGTGTTGATCGGGCTACTGCTGGATTGGTATTCCGGAACAGCCAGCCCGGACATTGGGTTCAAGGTTGCCATGGTGGGCGTCATTCTGTATGGCGGTTCCCTGCTGTTTGCCCTGGTTACATTGCCTGTGGAGCTGAACGCCAGCAGGCGGGCTAAGGAAATGCTGCTGGCAGAGGGCATTCTCACCCGGGATGAACTCCCTGCAGCAAGTCAGGTTCTGACTGCAGCGGCAATGACCTACTTTGTGTCCCTGCTCACCACTTTGGTGTATTTCCTGCGGTTTTTGGTAAGGGTTCTCACTCTGTTCGGCAGAAGGAACAACCGGGATTAACATTGCAATGAAATATGCCTGCGCAGATGAAGTGAACAGTTAATAGTTTTAAGTGAAAAACTCCGGTGGCCACGATCCCTTAATCGAGCAAAGGAACATGGGGTCCTGAACTTTTCACTCTTCACTTTTAACTTTTCACTGCGAAGCTCAGCTTCGCCCGGCGCTTTTCTTCACAGCCTCCATGACAGCGCCTCGCATACAGCCCTTTTCCAGGGCATATACACCCTGTATGGTGACGCCTCCCGGGCTGGTTACAGCATCCTTGAGCTGGCCGGGGTGCTGCCCGCTGTGCAGCGCCAGCTCCGCTGCCCCTCTGATTGTCTCGGCAGCGTATTTGATGGCCTTGTCTCTGGGCAGGCCACAGTACACTGCCCCATCTGCCAATGCTTCCATAAACATATACACATAGGCAGGGCCGCAGCCGGTCAGGGCCATGGCTGCGTCCATCTGAGACTCGGGCAGTGGGTCTACGGTGCCTGCTGCAGACAAGGCCTGCCGGAGCTCTGCCAGGCTATCCTCTGTTACGCCGGCAGAGGCAGAGTACAGAATAATGCCCTTACCTACAGAAACAGGAGTGTTGGGCATTATTCTGACAACGGGAGCTCCGGCAGTCATGCCGGACAGCTCTTCTATAGTCAGTCCCGCTGCCATTGAAACTACAACTGCTTCTCCCGCCCTCCGGGCCAGCAGATCTTTGATCTCTGATAAAACCATAGGAACCGTCTTGGGCTTAACTCCCAGGAAGATGTATCGGCATTGAGCCGCTATTTCCCTGTTTGTGCAATAGTTTGCTCCCAGGCCGGCTGCCAGGTCGGCGGCCCTGTTTGACGCGCCTCCGGACAGTCCAATCTCCTGGGGAGGAACCACCTTGGCCACTGCCTCAGCCAGGGCTCCGCCCATATTTCCGCAGCCTATAAATCCATACTTCATCATCTCACCTGTCCTCTCCCTCGAACCACATACTTATATGTGTTCAGCTCCATTAGCCCCATGGGGCCGCGGGCATGCATTTTCTGTGTGGAAATGCCCATTTCACAGCCCAGTCCGAACTCTCCCCCATCTGTAAAGCGGGTAGATGCATTCACATACACTGCTGCGCTGTCCACAGCCCGGACAAACTGCTCTGCCGCATGGGCGTTCTCTGTAATAATGGCGTCGCTGTGGCGGGTAGAATGGAGCCCAATATGCTGTATGGCCTGGGCAGGGCCCTCCACCACCTTAACTGCCATAATATAATCCAAAAATTCTGTATCGTAGTCCTCCGGCCCTGCTGCCTTAGCCGGGATAATTGCCATAACGTCTGCATCTCCTCTGAGTTCCACAGGCTTGAGCCCCTTGGCAATTCGCTCATCCACCAGGCGCTCCTTAAGGGCTGGCAGGAATACCGGTGCAATGGACCTGTCCACCAGGCAGCATTCCGCTGCATTGCATACAGAGGGTCTGCTGGTCTTGGCGTTGTCGATAATGTTGACAGCCATATCCACATCTGCCTCTCCATGGACGTAGATGTGGCAAATGCCTGTGCCTGTCTGAATGCAGGGCACTGTGGCCTGCTGTACACAGGCTGAAATCAGGCCCGCTCCCCCTCTGGGAATCAGCAAATCCACGTAGTCCACAGCAGTCATCAGCTCCTGGGCACCCTGGCGGGTCCGATCCTCCACCAGTCCGATCATGTCCCGGGGCAATCCCACCGAGTCCAGTCCGGCTCTGAGGGCATCCACAATAGCCTTGGCGGACTGCCAGGCCTCCTTGCCGCACCTGAGTACACAGCAGTTTCCGCTCATTATGGCCAATGCGGCTGCATCCGAGGTTACATTAGGTCTGCTCTCGTATATGATAGCCAATACTCCAAAGGGTACCGATATTTTCTCAATGGCGATTCCGTTAGGTCTGACTACGGTATCCATAACCCGTCCTACAGGATCCGGCAGCTGGGCCACCTGGCGCATTCCCTGTGCCATGGCCTGGATTCTCTGGGCAGACAGCCGCAGTCTGTCCAACATGACCTCTCCGGTATACTGTCGAGCTGCCTCTACATCTGCATGGTTCTTCTCAAGTATGTTATCTGTATTGGCCTCCAGGGCATCTGCCATGGCCATCAGTGCCCGGCTCTTTGCCTCTGTGGTCTGCATTGCTGCAATTGTCTTAACCGCTGCGGTTCTCTGCAGCACTTCCATAGTTGTCATATTACTCTCCTGCCCTCCGGGAATGGAATCTGGTTCCCACGGGCTTGCCCTCTACAATGTCATACAGGATCTCCGGGTTGGCTCCCTGGGCAATTATCATATCGCATCCGGTGGCAGTAACAATTCCTGCCGCAGTCAACTTGGTCTGCATGCCTCCTGTGCCTCGGCGGGTGCCGGCCCCTCCCGCTCCGTTCATTATATTGGGGGTGAGCTCATATACCTCAGGGATAAGCTTGGCCTCCGGGTCTATACGCGGGTCTCCGGAATAGAGACCGTCAATATCCGACAAGATAACCAACAATTCTGCACCTATTGCAGAGGCAACTATGGCGGATAGGGTATCGTTGTCTCCCACTGCAATTTCCTCGGTCTCCACTGTGTCATTTTCGTTGATGATAGGCAGGACTCCCATTTCCAACAGCCGTTCCACGGTATTGATAAAGTTGCCCAGCCTGGCCGAGTCCTCAATATCTGCTCCGGTGAGCAAGATCTGGCCTACGGTGTGGCCAAACTCACCAAATGTCCTGTCGTAGTAGTCCATGAGTTCGCACTGTCCCACTGCGGATACAGCCTGCTTGGTAGGCATATCCTGGGGATGCCGGGACAGGCCCAGCTTGCACACGCCCATGGCAATAGCTCCTGAGGACACCAACACAACCTGATTCCCTGCGTTCATCAGGTCGGACACCACCTGACAAAGCTTGTGAAATCTGCGTATGTTAATGCCACCTCCCTCATGGGTCAAGGTGGAACTGCCTATTTTAATTACCAGCTTCATGGGTATACCTCTTCCAAAACGTGAATATTTGAAGAATATATTCTTTATTATGGGAACGCAACAATTTAGCCTGATAAAGTCCCAAATGGACAAAATAGCGGAATGTTTAGTGAACGCTATTTGCGATTGGCCTAGAAATCTGTCAGGGGCAGATTCCAGTCCTGGCTGTCCAGCCACTGCCACCGACTGTTGATATATTCCCTCAGCCGCTGCACCTGGGCATCGTAGGTCTTGTAGTTCACGGCGCTGTAGGGCTGTCCAAACAGCCTGGTGTCCATAACGTCCCATACCTCAAAGTTAAATAGTGCAGAGGGGGTTATCCGCTTCTCCATGGCGTCCAGCTGGGAATTCATCCGATCCAGCAGGTCATACTTGATCTCTGCCCACCTGGTCCTCAACCGGTTAATAAACTCCTCGTCTGCAGCCAGGCAGTTGATCCAGTTCAGTCTGACATATGTGTCTTCGTCGGCAGAGCCAATGGTGGCCCAGGTTCCGTAGGAATAGCGGTGGAAGTTGCCAAAGGCCAGGTCAAAATCCCAAATGGGGCCCATTTGCAGCTTGCCTCCGGGGCTCAATGTCATATAGCAGCTGCGCCTCATACAGCCATCCAGGTTGTATGTCATCTCGTAGGTAATAACCCAGTCCACCAGGGAATCCACATCGATGAGCTCCTCATAGTACTGGAGATATTTAACCGCATTGTCGCATTGGCGCAGGTATGCCTTAATGTCATTCACCTGCTCCCCGGTGATTACCTCCTCCTCGGGATAGTGGATGGTGAAATTGCGCAGGTATCCTACTGTGTAGTAGGGGGGCGGATTCTCGGCGTCGTCGTCCCGGCCTCCCAATTCGATGAGGAATGACAGGGAATCATCTCCCTCCTCAGGTTCGATATCCACCCGGCCCTTCTTAACCTCTATCTGCTCTCCAATGGTATATACGCCTACGTATTCTCCGTTGAAGAACACATCCACAGGATATTGATGGGTAGTATAGGCCAGATTGTCCAGCACCTCAGCCATGTCCATGGCCAGGTAGTTCTGCATCAGGGTCTTGTCGGAATGGTTGGCAATCATGACCCACTTCTTGTTGGGGGCCATGCCCAGGATCTCCGTCTTGGTGTCGAATTTGATCTTGTACGACTTCTTGTCGTAATGCTCCCAGGAGGACTGTCCCCGGCCGCGGATCTGTATAGTCTTGGGCTCAAAGCTCTGGAACTGGCTCATGTATGAATCGGAGCAGTCCAGAGAGAATGTGCCGGTTACGTATTGGGTCTTGGAGGTAATGGGCTGGCCGGAGTCGGTAGTTATATATACTATGGGCAGCTCGTGTTTGCTGTATTCGATGTCTACCTTGTATTCCCTGGAGTAACCCTGCTGGTCTGTAACGGTGCAGACACAGTCCCGGGTCAGGTTTACAGTGCCGTCTCCATTGAGGGATTCGCTGTTAAATGAAACTGTGCCCTTGCCCGCATCCACATAGGGCTTGGCTGCGGCCAGCATGTTCCGGCTGACCAGATAGGAAACCGTCAATGTAACCTGCTGCTCACCAATATCGAACACCAGGTCCTTGTCTATGCCGTTTTGGCCGGCAGGCAGAGTGAATCTCCTGATAGACTCCTGACACACAGGTGGAGTGGGCGTTGGGGTTGGCTCGGGAGTTGCAGACGGGGTTGAGGTGGGAACGGCTGTAGGCGCAGCTCCCGGAGTGGGAGTGGGTGTAGAGGCAGCCGTGGGGGTAGGTTCAGGATTTCTGTCACAGGATACTATCCCCACAGTGACGGCCACGGAAATCACGATTACCAATATGTAAATCAGCCTTGTCAATGTGACTTTGTTCATATCCTGCTCCATAACCCAATTTAGAATAACTATATCACATATCCCTTAGACGGGAAACGGTCTGTTCAGTTCACTTTGCAACATTCCTTTGGTATACTGGGACCATGAGAAAAATTATTCTGCTGACAACAATTGCATTGATGTGCCTATGTGTCTTATCCGGCTGTTCCGGAGAGGTAAATATTCCCATGCGCACCGCCAGACAGGCCTCGGACCTGATCCTGGACTGCGCCGTTCCCACAGATTGCGAGGTCAGGGACATTAGCCGGGAGTTCGGCCTGGACGACAGGTTTATAGTATATGGTCTGTACACCGACACCGGGGTCAGAGCTGCCTATGTGACTCTGTACTCCAACGACAATGCAGATCTGGTAATGGCCACATTGAGAGTATCCCTGTCCTGTGACGTTTCCCACACTCAGCTGGGAATGGACTGGGTCAATGCCTGCCTGAACAAGCTGTACCCACGGCTGAAGGGTTCCCTGCTGGACCGGCTCACCCGGGATTGTCCATGGAATGTGGACTCACTGTCTGCCCTGGCCATGGGCACCCAAATTACAGAGGAACTATCCAAGGACTCCCAGACATTGGTATATGACGTTATGGGATGCCATTATGCCAGCCTCCAGCTGTGGCTTATGGAGGAATAATGCGCTATTACATGTTGAACAAGCCCTATGGCTCTGTCTCTGCCCGCTCCGACTCCAACCATCCCACGGTTATGGACTGTTTCCCCACTGAGGACAGGAATGTGCTGTTTCCCATAGGCCGCCTGGACGGGGAAACCACCGGACTAATGATAATCACCGACGATGGCAGTCTGTGCCAGAGACTGGCAAATCCGGAATCTGGAGTGGAAAAGGAGTATTATTTTGCCGCCTTTGGTAGAATCTCCCCGGAGGGGCTGGCACAGCTGACCGCAGGGTTGGAGCTTCCCGGCAGCGGCTTCAGAACCGCTCCCGCCCAGGTTCATATAGAGGAGGAGACCACCGTTCTTTCCGCAGCACATATGCTGCCCCGGTCCATTTCCGATTCTGCATTGAAAAACCCCACCGGTCCCGTAACCATAGGACGCATCTGTATAACCCAGGGGCATCGGCACCAGGTAAGACTCATGCTCAAGGCTGCAGGCTGTCACGTGTTTGTGCTGCAGCGCAGGCGGATAGGCGGTCTGTTCCTGGACCCGACTCTGGAACCGGGGCAGTACCGGCCATTGACTCCTGAGGAAGTCCGATTCCTGCAGGCGGAATCTGCCCGGAAATAGTCCCATCCTCCGGAACAAGGCTATGCATTATGGCTGCGTTATGGCTGTCTCTGCAGCGGGTTGCCTCAATTGCAGAAATAGGGCTCTATCTCCCGGCGTTCTCTGTAGCCCACGGCCTTCTTCACCGGGATGCCATCCTTGAACAGCAGCAATGTGGGCAAATCCGCAGCCCTGTATTTGAACGCAATCTCCAGGTTCTCATCCACGTTGCATCTGAAAAAGTCCATTTCCGGATGGTCTGCTGCCATTTCCTCCACTATGGGGGACAACATGGCACAGGGGGCGCACCAATTGGCATAGAAGTCCACCAAAACCGGCTTGGAGTTCTCCAAAACCATTTCCCGGAAGTTGTCCTTGTCTATCTCTGTCATTGCCAATATCCTCCACAAAAATTTTACAAAAAAATCTCATTTTCTCTATTTACAAGATAATACAAACATGGTAATTTGTCGACGTATGCGGCATAGGAATTACGAGGCATCAATATGAGTAAACCTACATTTTACAGCGATTTGCCGGCAGATTTATCTGCTGCGCTTGACAAGCAGGGCCTGTCCACCCAGGGGGTAGTTGTCTGGGCCAATGCGGATATGGATACAGACTGCAGCTTCAGAATGCACGTCCTTGTTTTGACGCGCACACATCTGATTCACGGCTGCGCACCACAGCACACCACCCATCGTACCATGACCGGATTTGGCAAGCCCGAGGCCATCCATTACGACACCTTCGCCTGGGATACATATGAGCTGTCCCATCTGACTGACCCCTCTATCGACAATCTGGTAGTGGGCGGTATGTTTCATATTACAATTGACGGCATAGACACGCCTCTGGCAGCATATACCAACAGCTACGGTGCCCGGATGCACAAGCTCAACGACCTGTTCAGCCAGCTGCTGGAGGGCAAAGAGATCACCGAAGAGCAGCTCACCGAGAGCGACAGGGAGCAGGTTTGCCCCAAGTGCGGCTCTCCCTATCCGGACAAGGATCGCAAAATATGCCCCAGGTGTATCGACAGGAGATCCATCTTCTTCAGGCTGTTTTCCTACTTCAGACCACATCTGGGAATGCTGGCGGTTATTTCGCTGCTGTCCATTCTCAACTCACTATGCAACTCCGTATGGCCATATCTGAACGGTACTATCCTGTACGACATGGTTTTGTCCAAGGATATGGGCGTAATCGGAGAGCATATGCCCTCAATAACCAGCTTCTTTACCTGGCTGCTGATCCTGGTCATAACCATGGCAGGACTCAAGCTGCTGCAGCAGCTGTTCGGCATTTTGCAGGGCCGCATTGTGGCAGGCATCGTTCCCCACGTGGTCTCCAAGGTTAAGTCCCAGGTATTTGAGTCCATTCAATCACTGTCGGTATCCTTCTTCTCCAAGAGACAGACCGGATCCCTGATGACCAGAATCGTAGACGATGCAGGCAGCATTTCCGAGCTGTTCATAGACGGCCTGCCCTATCTGCTGCCCAACGTTCTGACAGTTGTATTCTCCTGCTACTTTATGTACAGCACCAACTGGCTGTTGGCATTGGTTGCCACATTGGTCCTGCCTCCTGCATTTATCTTTGTAGGCAAGCTGGAGCCTGTGCTGTGGCACTATTGGAGCAAACAGCATCAGACCAACCGCAACCTCCGGGCCAGAGTAAACGACAACCTGGTAGGCGCCAGAGTGGTCAAGGCCTTTGGTCAGCAGGATCAGGAGATGGCCAGGTTCTCCAAGGCCAACGTCAGGGTTAAGAACGCCCAGATGGACGCGGTGCGCTTTGACACCAAGTTCCACGCCATTTTCTGGGTTGCCAAGAACCTTTCCGTTATGTTGGTGTGGGCCATTGGATCCATGATCGTGCTGAATCTGACCGGTTCCTCCATGACCTACGGTACACTTATCACCTTTGTAGGCTATGTAAACCTGTTGGCCGGTCCTATGGATTTCTTCTCATACATATTCCGCTGGTGGGCTCAATGCATGAACTCCGCCCAGCGTATATTCGAGATTATCGACTCCCAGCCCGATGTGGTGGAGACCCGTAACCCGGTGCATGTGGAATCCCTTAAGGGAGATATTCGTCTGGAAGACGTTTCCTTCTCCTACGAGCCCAACAAGAAGGTGCTCAAGCACGTGAATCTCCATGTGGAGCCCGGCAAAATGCTGGGTATCGTGGGCAAATCCGGTGCAGGCAAGTCCACCTTGGTCAACTTGATTACCCGCCTCTACGATCCCACCGAGGGCAACATTTATCTGGACGGCATCAACATCAGGGATATGTCCTTTGCAGATGTTCGTCGGAATATCGCCTTCGTCAGCCAGGAGACATACATTTTCCGGGGCACCATATACGACAATATCGCCTACGGCCGTCCCGACGCATCCCCGGAGGAGGTGCTGAATGCGGCAATCGCGGCCAGCGCCCATAACTTTATCTGCAAGCTGCCGGACGGATACGACACCATAGTGGGCTCCAGCGGCAGGAGTTTGTCCGGTGGAGAGAGACAGCGCATCTCCATTGCCAGAGCTATTTTGGCTGATCCCAGGATCCTGATTCTGGACGAGGCCACCGCAGCTGTGGATACTGAAACCGAGAAGAACATTCAGGCCGCCCTGTCCAAGCTGATTGTAGGCAGAACAACCCTGTCCATTGCCCACCGACTGTCCACCCTGAGGGATGCAGACGACCTGATCGTCCTGGAGGATGGCGAGATTACAGAGCACGGCGAGCACATGAACCTGGTTCGCAAGAAGGGCGCATATTACAAGCTGCTGCAGATTCAGAGCAAGGCTCTGGCCATGCGGGGCATCGAGGACTAAACACTACCTGCATTAATGGAGGTTATTATGAGTACAGAGATTACCAACACAGAAAACATAGATATTTTAGAGCAGGAGAAGCACAAGGTAGACCGGCTGCTCAGCATGAACTACCTGACTCCGGAGAACGCCAGCTTCGCTCCCACCCCCGGCGGCTTTGTCTCCCTCAAGGCAGAGGGAGAAACCTACCCCAGAGTGACCATCTACAGGGCCTTCCCCTTTACACAGCCCGGTGAATTCCTCTCTGTCCGGGAACCGGATGACAAGGCAAGGGAGATTGGCATTATCCGGGATCTGAGCCAGTGGGATGATGAAACCCGCCGAATCATCGAGAGACAGCTGTCCCTCAGGTACTACATGCCTGCTATTACCAGGATCTACTCCATCAAGGAGGAGTATGGATACGCATACTGGTCCGTGCTCACAGATCGGGGCCCCTGCAAATTCACCATTTCTTCAGGCTCCAGCAGCGTTGTACGACTCAGCGACAGCCATGTTATTGTGAAGGACATTGACGAAAACCGCTACGAAATCCCGGATCTGTCCAAGCTGACCCCCAAGGAGTTAAAGCGCATTGACCTGTATATTTAAGGTACTATCTTCGGAGGAATAATGAAACTCAATTGCAAACTGCCAAAGGCCCTGGCCGAAATTTTGGCAAACCGCACATCTGAGCCCCAGATTTATGGCGCATACACCGACTTGAATCTGGATGGTCAGCTGTGCAGCAACATCTATATAGGCGCAACCCAGTCCCTCCTGTACATATTCGACGGCACAGAGGCCGTTTTCTACAACCTGGCTGACCTGGATAAGGTTCAGAACGTAAACCAGGTTAACAACGGACTGTTTGTAATCACCAAGGACGGAGAGGACCTGCTGCTTGCCCGCTACAGCATGAAGTATCTGACCACCTTTGCATATATTGCCAGAGGTGTGGAACTGCTGCGCAAGGGTTCGTCCATACGGGTTGAGAGCACCGAGAGGGACAAGGTCTGCCCCAAGTGCGGCCGCGCCCTGCCCGGCACCCAGTCCTGCCCCAAGTGCGACAAATCCCACCGCAACGTCAGCAGGCTTCTCAGCCTGTGCAAGCCGTATGTGGGCCTTCTCTGCGTCGTTATCACCTTGATGACTCTGTCCTCAGGTCTGAACCTGGGCAGGGAATTCGTGTTCAGGGACTTTATCGACACCCATCTGATGCCCCAGCAGGGAACCATGAAGGACGTTCTCACATTCATCATCATCGTTATCTCCATAATCCTGTTGGACATTGTGGCCTATCTGGGCAGATACTACCTGTGCGCCCAGCTGGGCTCCAGAATCAGCCTTGACCTGAGGCAGAAGATGATGAACAAGCTCCAGGATCTGTCCCTTTCATTTATCAACAAGAGGGATTCCGGTGCACTTATCCACAGAATCACCGGGGACACTGCCAGAGTAAACGAGTTCTTCAGGGACTGCTTCTGCGACATGTTTGGACAGATTATTACACTGCTGGCCCTGGCCATTGTCATGCTGTGGCTCAACTGGAAGCTGGCTCTGGCCGCATTTGTGTTTGCTCCCTTTATCGTGATTTTTGCCAGATGCTTCTGGCCCTACAACCATAGGATTTTCCACAACCAATGGCGCAAAGAGGACAAGATCAACAACAAGCTCCAGGACGTTCTGTCCGGCATCCGTATCGTTAAGGTATTCGGAAAGGAAAAGATGGAGGTGGAAACCTTCCGAGGCCTGAATGAGGAATATGCCCAGGTTCAGTCCCACAACGAGAAGTTCTTCTCCACAGTTTTCCCCTTCCTGTCCCTGCTGATGGCCTTTGGCTCATACCTGGTTATCTACCTGGGTGGTGTGGATGTGCTCAAGGGAGATATGACCACCGGTGAGTTGGTGCAGTTCGTGTCCTATGCAGGCATGCTGCTGGGCCCCCTTAGCTGGATGTCCTTCCTGCCCCGTCGTCTGGTCCGCCTGACCACCAGCATGGAGCGAATCTACGACGTTCTGGACGAACAGCCTGAGATTATTGCAGGACCTGCAGCTATAGAGCCGGAGATTCAGGGCAATATCCAGCTAAACAATGTGGTGTTTGGCTACAGAAGCTACGAACCGGTTCTGGACGGCATCTCCCTGGATGTTAAGAAGGGCGAGATGATTGGCCTGGTGGGCGCCACAGGATGCGGCAAGTCCACATTGATTAACCTGATCATGAGGCTGTACGACGTGGACGACGGCAGCATTACAATAGACGGTACCAACATCCGGGACTTTGACATGGCTGCCTTCCATCGTCAGATTGGCGTTGTGCTCCAGGAGACATTCCTGTTTGCAGGAACTGTCCTGGACAACATCCGTTTCTCCAAGCCCACGGCAACCATGGAGGAGGTAATCCAGGCTGCCAAGCGAGCCAATGCCCATGAGTTTATATGCAAGCTGCCCGACGGATACAACACATATGTGGGTGAAAGGGGTCACACCCTGTCCGGCGGCGAAAAGCAGCGCATTTCCATTGCAAGAGCTATTCTCAACGACCCCAAGATCCTGATCCTGGACGAGGCCACATCCGCTCTGGACACAGAGAGCGAATATCAGATCCAGGAGGCTCTGGACCGCCTGCGTCAGGGACGTACCACCTTCGCTATTGCCCACCGTCTGTCTACTCTTCGCAGCGCGGACCGCATCATGGTTATTGACGACCACAAGTGCGCCGAGCTGGGCTCCCACGACGAATTGCTGAAGCAAAAGGGCATCTACTACGGACTGGTTATGGCTCAGCTCCAGATGAGCAAGTCCAAGGCAGAATAACATGCGCCTGGACAAATTCTTCTCACAGCAGCGAATTCTCTCCCGGAAAGAGGTGGGAGAAAAGCTGAGGCGGGGACTAATTACAGTCAACGGCCAAACAGCCACAAAGGGGGACTTGAAAATTGACGAGGCCCTGGATGTGGTGGCTCTGGATGGAGTGGTAATACCCTACAAAAAATATACCTACATAGTGTTGAACAAGCCCCAGGGCTATGTGTGCTCCACCGACGACCCAAGGGATATGGTGGTCACTCAGCTGCTGCCGCCGGAATTGCAAAAGCTGGACCTGTTTCCCTGCGGCAGGCTGGACAAGGACACCACCGGGCTGGTTATATTGACCAATGACGG
>CAZCOE010000030.1:0-5187 GCA_964500525.1 uncultured Clostridia bacterium
CCAGAATGGCCACCATAACCTTTAATAACCTGAATGATTTTCTTTCCATTTTATCTCCTCTGAAGCTACAATTAAACATAGTATATCACAACAGCAACTAGTGGCATATTATTTTTCCACTTCGTCCGGTTCAGACTTTCCGTCAGAATTCCCGTCCTGGTCTGCGGGCGTCTTTTCCTCTGCCGCCTCTCCTTTTTTTCTTTCCTCTCACCAGGAAGAAGCACAATACTCCCGCTCCCGCCAACATCAGCACTCCAAAGACAATCATTATCCATCCCGGTGCTGAGTTGGGATCCTGCCTGGATGCAGGCACAGGTGTGGGTGACGTATCAGGAGTCTCGGAGGCCTCTGGTGTGGATGCTACATCAGGAGTGGTCGTGGCGTCAGGCTCCGGCGTTGGTGTCACCGGCTCCGGCGTAGCCTCAGGCTCCTCTGTAGGTTCCGGGGTAGCAGTGGACTCAGGAGTAACCGTGGGCTCCGGAGTAGGCGTAGGTGTAGGTGTGGCCGTGGGCGCTGGTGTAGCTGTAGGCTTGGGTGTGGGGGTGGCAGCAGGCAGCTTTTGTTCCCCATATACCATAACCGTGGTCCTGCCTGAGGCAGTAACCTTGGCAGCGTCAAATCCGTCAAAGGTTATCTTGCTGACCCCAACCTCCACATTGTCTATCCATATTTCCTCATTCGCCTTAAGTGAACCTGTAATCTGGATTGCCAAATCCTTGGCCGCTGCAGGAGATTTGAAGGATATCCAGTAGCAATCCTCCTTGGAGTTGTAGTTCAGGGCATTGTTCAGCTTTTGCTCCAGAAGGACAGCGCCGCCGGGAGCTGTGAGTTTAATAGCCGATGCACCTGAGGGCACCTGAATTGCCAAGGCAACCATGTCACCGGACTTGATGTTCAGCCCCTTCATGGTGACATTGACAGAGCTCATAGCCTGGTCTGCCCTGATGTGCAGCAACTGGCCGGACAGGTTGTCCGTGTTGGTTTGCATTTCGCCCAGGTCATCCACCTTAATGCCTGCCATAATGCCATCAACAGAATACCTTGAGTCCTGGTCGCCGAATTTGCTGATTCCCAGCATCCGGGTCAGGATCATGGGAACCTGGCAGTTGTGCAGAGTCTGCTGGTCAAACAGGTCACCATACTTGCCTATGGTCCTGATGGCCACCTGTTGCTGGGAGTGCCCCGTGGTGGTAAACATGCACTTGTTAATATCTGTCTCCCATCCGTCCTTCAACACTAGGCCGCCGGTTTCGTGGTCCGCCGTTACCAGCACAAACGTGTCCGGGTTCTCGCAGGCGAACTTAAGTGCCACTGCAACAGCCTCGTCCGTGGCCTGAACCTCGTTTATTACCGTATCCAACTGGTTGTTGTGTCCGCCGCCATCTGTCTGACCATTTTCGAACATAAGGAAGAATCCCACATTATCGTTGGCGTCCGACTTCTTCTGAAGCCAGGTAAGTGAAAATGCCATGGCCTTAGATATAGTGGGCCTTGAGTTGGATGTGGGTTCTGAGCTGGCGTAAAAGCCTCCCACCGAAATCCACAGTTTGTCGTTCTTTGCGGCAATCCCCGATGTCCAGGATGTGCTCAGGTTGATGTCCTGGCCCCGGAGAGTGGTTTCCTTAAGGGAATTGAATGTGCCGCTGTAGTTTGCAATGCTGCCGCCAATCCACAGATCCGGAGCAAAGCTCATCATATCCTTTACAATCTCGGAATCATTGCCCCGGATTGCATGGGAACCTCCAAAGCAGGCAGGTGTTGCGTCATAGGCACTATAATTTGTAACTACGCCGATAATCTTGCCCATCTTCTGCCTCAGGGCCTCTGTTATCTGGGGAATATCCTTTTTGAATACGTCAATTCCCTCATATCCATTCTGGGTCTTATAGCCCGAGGAAAGGGCAGTGGCTCCGGCAGCTGAGTCAGTGGTGCCAAAGTTTGGTCCCGTTCCGGATCTGGACAGGGTTGAGGACAGTCCATGGTATGGCATCTTATTCATAATCAGGTCCCCTGCGAAATGCTGGGAAACAGTCATACCGTTCCTGCCCATACCATCGGATATGATAAAAATAATGTTGTTGGGGTCCACAAATGTTGTGGTGGACAGGGCCCTGATCAGTTGGTCATTTACGTTTGTAATATTGGAGTACTTTCCTGTGGCATCCAGGTTCGCTGCCGGCAGATTCTGCGCTCCTCCCAGTGCAGCATTCACCTTCCAGGTATAGGGTGTTCTGTCATATGTGGGCAGGTTTCCGCTGAATTCCGGTGGAGTAAATACCTCCGGCTCCTTCTCAGTCCATGTATAGGACAATGCACTGCTGTCCACATCCATGGATGTCTCTGTGACTGTTATGGCAGGCCTGTTGGTTGTGGCAATCATGGCTGCCAATTCTGCATTTGTCTTGGCTGTACCGTTAACCACAAAGTCCCTGATATAGACGGTGTCCCCCGGCTGAGTATTCACCGTCAGAGTTATGTAGCTGGCGTCTCCCGAAAAACTCTCATCCGGCAGGCCGGTTGCGTCATGGAACTTCTCAACAACTACCCGGACCGCATACCAGCCATCTCCAATGGAAACAGTATTCTTGCCTGAACCCAGGGCCTCGTCGGTAAATGCGTATCCGTCGCTGTAGTTTCTGTATCTGAATCTGCTGATTGTTGTATGGGGCTTGATGTAAAAAGTGATTTCGTCACCGGATTTCAGAGGCTGATCCAGCTTGAACTGGAACCTGGCCCAGTCGTCGGAGCGCTGACCTGCTGTAATCTGTACAACCTCTGCACTTGCGGTATCTGCCAGGGCAATTGCCATAGGAGACACTGCTGCCAGGGTGAAAGCAATCAGCACTATGGACAATGCACTAAATAGTCTTTTCATATTTTGATCCTCTCTGCAAACCACTGCCTAATACAGAGAGTCCACCCCTATATGGGATGGGCTCTCGGTTGGAAACTTTATTTTTTCTTCCTGGAAACTAATATAACCACCACAACTGCCACTGCAACTGCTGCAGCTGCGCCTACACCTATCCAGATCCAGGGCGTGTTATCCTTCTCTGCCGGAGGAGTCTCGGAAGCATCCGGCTGGGGACTCTGGTTCGGCAGGGCTGTGGTGCCTGCAATTGCTGCGGTAACCTTGTCACCGGCTGTAACCTGGGCAATATCGTATCCTGTAAAGTCTGTGCTGTTTGCTGCAACCACCAGGTTGTCCAGCCAGATCTCGTCATTGGCCTTGATGTCTCCTGCGAACTGGAAGTTCAATGTGCTGAATGATGCATTGGTCTTGAAGGTAAGGAAGTAATAGTCATATTCCTCCACATAGTTCATAGCCTTGTCCAGTTTCTGTTCCAGCAAAACCTCTGTTCCGCTGATCTTGAGAGATGTGGCGCCTGCGGGAACCTTAACTGCCACTGTAATCATGTCATGGGCATTAGCTCCCAGTCCGTTCAATGCAAACTGCAGGCTGGACGTATCCTGGTCGGCTCTGATGTGCAATACGTCACCCTGGAGCAGATCCTCTGCTGTGGCAGCGCCGCCTACGTTTACCTTGATACCTGCAACAATATCGTCGATGGCGTATTCCTTCTCAGTTGTGCCAAAGTCGCTGACTCCCATCAGGTGAGCCATAACCTTGCCTGCCTGGCAGTTGTACATTTCCTGTCCGTTGAAAACCTCGGTGTTCTTGCCGATGGCGTTTATGGAAACGTTCTGCTGAGAGTGGCCGGAAGTGGTAAATGTACACTTGGAAAGGTCGTTCTCCCAGCCCTCCTTGAGTGTCATGCCGCCGGTGTCATGGTCCGCTGTCTGAATAACCATTGTGTCCGGGTTCTCACATGCAAACTTAAGGGCAATTGCCATAGCCTCATCTGTGGCCTGAACCTCGCCGATCATCTGATTAATATCATTGTTGTGGCCTGCGTCATCTGTCATGCCGTTCTCGAACATGAGGAAGAATCCGGTATTTCCCTTCCTCTCGGACTTTGCCTGGAGGAATGAAAGGGAGAATGCCATCATCTGTGAGATTGTAGGCTGTGTTTCAGAGAAGTCGTCGTTGTATCTCACATCTGCGGGAACGCTGACCCAGACGCAGTCCTGTCCGGAGGTCACAGCTGTATTCCAGTCTGTGTGAATTGTCTCTACTCCCTTGCAGATCAGCTCCACAACATATGAATTGAATGTGGAACTGTAATCATCAACTCCCTGTCCGATGAACAGGTCCGGAACGTAGCCTCTCATTATATCTCTGGCAATCTCGCCGCTGTTGCCCCGGATAGCATGGGCGCCGCCGAAGCAGGCAGGTGTTGCGTCATATGCCCAACCGGTTGAAACCACGCCGATAATCTTGCCATACTTCTCCTTGAGAACCTCTGTAATCTGAGGAATGTCCTTGCCGTCAACATTCAATCCCTCATAGGAATAGCGGGTCTTGAATCCGCTGGCCAATGCTGTTCCGCCGGCTGCAGAGTCTGTTGTAACAAACTTGGTGCCCGTTTCCAGGTCATAGGACTTGGTTGCAGAAGCGCCCTTGTTGGGCAGGTTGTTCAGAATCAGCTCCCCTGCGTACTTCTCGGACAACAGAATGTCGCCGTCCCCCAATCCGTCTGAAATCATGAGGATCAAATTGTTGGCATCCACAAATGTTGTGTTCTGAACAGCTGCCAACAGCTCATCATTAACGTTGGTCACGTTGCTGTAGCGGCCGGTTGCTGCCAACTGCACTGCAGGCAGGTTAGTGGCGCCTCCCAGGGCTGCGTTGACCTTCCATGTGTAGGGTGTGGCGTCATATACGGGCAGCTCTCCCTGATACTCTTCGGGAGTATATGTATCTGCGGCTGCACCCAGGGGAATAGCCACAAAAGCTGCTGCCAGTGCCAGCAGCATAAGCAGATTCTTAATGTTAACTCTCATATTGTCTCTCCTTAAAGAAATCTATCTTGTTATTCTATCATACCAAGATTAAAGTTTATAATTGAATCGTAAATAGTTGTGGTGGCCATAGGGACACAGCGACCAGAACTTTTCACTCATCACTTTTATCTTTTCACTGGGAGGCTTTGCCTCGCCCGTGCCCCGCTTCCAAATCGAGCATGGGAGCATGGCGTCCTCAACTCTTCACTCATCACTCTTCACTCTTCACTGAACAAAAGCTATTGCCTTTTCATCTGCCGCAGGAACAGCAGCACTGCCGCT
>CAZCOE010000031.1:0-11512 GCA_964500525.1 uncultured Clostridia bacterium
CCCACCTCCGCTCCGCTGACTTTCCAGGATTTGCTGGACAAGTCAATGAGCCAAGAGGTAGTTCTGAATACATATTCCTTGATAGATCCAAGCATGTGTTCATACGGCTATCCTGCCTACAGCCACACCATAAGTCTGGAAAATGGCAAGGCTCGTCTGACCGTGGAAATACCTGAAATAGAGACCAAGGAAATTGTCTTTGATTCCATTTCCCATATCGACTCCTACGACGCTGAATACAACTCATATTTGCTGGCTGACATTGAGGCTCTGTCCTCATACCCCACCAAGGACCTGTATAGGGAATGGTGTGAGTATAGGGACCTGTTGGATAAGGTTGGAGATGCCTACGTTCTCTCCCTCAACAATGCTTATGATATGACTGGACGTGGCACTCTCCTCAGCAAACTTATTATCTGGCAGCAGGACAGTACCTTCTATGTTCTGTTTGTGGACCCCACTGAACTGACTATGGGGGTTAGATCCGGCTCATACGAGGATGATACCTTTGCCAACCCACAGGTGGATTGGGACTTTATGGATTTGGTTGAAACTTCGCATAAAAACCCAATAACCATCAAGGAAAGCGAATACATACAGAATCCCGGTATTTCCTCTCTACATTATATAGACTTCGGTATCGAGAACGGTGTTTGCAGCTTAGGCGAGAACGAGCTGTCTCTCGCACATACCGACAACTTCCAATTTGTCTTCGAATCCAGCATTTATCATGGAGCACACTTCGAGGCCCTGGAAGAAAGCAAAGGCATTGCTGTGTCCCAATACAAACAACGGCTTATGCAGCATTTGGAGTCCTCACATGAGTGCTATATTACTGAGAATGAGACCCTGGCAATATACCAGGTGGGTGACACGCTGTACTTCCTGTCTCTGTACAAGTCCGATTCCGGCGTGAACACTTGTCGGTTTATTTGGCAGTTTGCCGATATCCAGTGAAGAGTTCTGGTCCCTGCGTTCCCATGTGCGAAGCAAGGCTTCGCAGTGAATAGTTAATAGTGATGAGTGAAAAACTCTGGTCTCTATGTTCCTATGGTCGAATAATAGACCACAAAATAAAGAGCTATCGCATATGGCGGTAGCTCTCGTTTTACTGTAGATTTGTAAGGAATCAACCCTCTGTGTAGATAGCGACTACGTCGGGGTGGAACTGCAGGATAGATGCAGGAACCTCGGGAGTAACAGGGCCAAAGAATGTCTTCTCAAAGATCTCCTTCTTGTTCTTGCCGGAAGCGATCAGCAGAATCTTCTTTGCCTTCATGATGGTGCCGATGCCCATTGTGATAGCTGTTGTGGGAACGTCGTCCTTGGATGCGAAGAATCTGGCATTTGCCTCGATGGTGGAGGGATCAAGCTTGACCTGGTGTGTGGGACCAATGAACTCAGGGCAGGGCTCGTTGAATCCGATGTGTCCATCAAGACCCAGACCCAGCAGCTGAATGTCCTGTCCGCCCAGAGAAGCAACCAGAGCATCATACTCTGCGCCCTCTTTAGCGAAGTCCTCAGCCTTGCCATTGGGAACGTGTGTGTTTGCCTTGTCAATATTGACGTGGTTGAACAGATTGTCGTTCATGAAGTAACGGTAGCTCTGGTCATTGGACTCGTCCAGACCGCAGTACTCGTCAAGGTTTACTGTCTTGATAGGAGCAAAGTCGATGTCGCCGGCCTTGTTCTTCTCGATAAGCTTCTTGTATGTGCCGATGGGGGTGCTGCCTGTAGCTAGACCCAGCACCGAGTCGGGCTTAAGTGTCATCTGAGCTGCAATAATGTTTGCTGCCATTGCACTCATATGGTCGTAATTGTTAGCATAGAGCACTCTAACCATAATAAAATCCGCCTTTCAATAACAATAATTTTGAGCAGAACCATTATATATCAGGGAGACAGCAGTAGCAAGGACCAAAAGGTTACGAAAATTCCATGGAACAGCCTTATTTTTTAGGGCATCTTGAGTATAATTCTGCCGAAAAATGCTGCCCTTTGGCACACTACTTACCAACCTGATAAACCGCCTATGCAAACTGCAGGACGGGCACTTTTGCAAATTACTTGACGCTGACCAGATTATAGCCGGCGCCCTGGATAGCAGCCTTAAAGGTCTCATCCGCCACGTCCTGACTCAGGCTTACCTGGGCCGACTTGGTCTCCAGATTAACGGATACTTCCTGAACCCCGGGGATTGCAGTCAGTGCCTTCTCCACATGCATGGCGCAATGTCTGCACATCATACCTTCAATAGTTAACGTCTTTTCCATACTGTTCTCTGCCTCCTTATTTTCATGTGACTAGGGCCTTAATGGGTCGCGATTTGTTGTGGCTTGTGAATTAAATCCGGTCCCTTACTCCCTGAGCAAAACGTCATTGGGATTGATGTTCAGGGGCTGCAGCACCATAGGCGGCGCTCCGATTGTGGTGAGAACGTTACCCAGCACTGTGTTCCAGAAGGGATACAGAATCTTGGCCGTCTCCACATGAATTATGCGCTTTATTTGATTGCTCATCTCGGGATAGTCGTGGCTAAAAATACCTACCATATGCAGCTCCAGGCTGAATACGTCACTGTGCTCCGGGTCCTGCAGCATAATCAGGGCATCTCCCAGACACTTGTTCTGGCTGGATACAAACTTCACGTTGTAGCTAATGCTGGTCATCACGTTCAGCTTGATTCCAGGCTGGGGATTCTTGGAAAATTTGATGGATACCACATCGTTCCTTAACAGCTTGAGCTCTGCCACAGCACACCTCCTGAACACATTTGACCATATTATAACACTTTTTCCCCTGCCGGTATCATTGCCACAGGGAAAATCCTGGGATATATTAGAGATGGAGGTTCATATGAAATACGACAGGGTTAAAGAGGGTGTTTTTGTCTCCCGTCCCAACAGATTTATTGCCCAGGTGCTGATTGACGGTCAGCCGGCCATTGCCCATGTGAAGAACACCGGCCGATGCAGGGAGCTGCTGTTGCCGGGAGCCCACATATGGCTGCAGGAGAGCGAGGCCGCCCACCGCAGGACGCACTGGGACCTGATTTCTGTGGAATCCGCCGGTCAGGTAATCAACATCGACAGCCAGGTTCCCAATGAAATTGCCCGGGAGTATTGCCGGCAGCTGTTTCCCGACGCCACCAACATCCGCAGAGAGGTCACCTTTGGAGACTCCCGGTTTGACCTGATGGTTGAGAGGCCCAACATGCCGCCCACATATGTGGAGGTTAAGGGGGTTACTCTCAAGGTTGGTGAGGAGGCTCGCTTCCCCGATGCCCCCACAACCAGAGGCGTCAAGCACATCCACGGCCTGATTGATGCTGCTGAACAGGGCTATGGGGCTGCTTTGCTGTTCGTCGTGGCCATGGGAAATGTATCTGTGGTCAGGCCCAACTACGATACCGACCCGGCATTTGCCCAGGCTCTGGGAGAGGCAGAGCGGCGAGGCGTCAATCTGTATGCCGTAGACTGCACTGTCACCGGGGACAGTATATGCTATAATAGGGAATTGAGTGTGAAAGTATAAATTAAGTGAAGAGTTAAGAGTGAAGAGTGAAGAAGTTTCGGTACTTTTGACCGCCCAAAAGTACCGGGAAAAGGCGCCGCTGTTTCGACGCGCGGGGCACGACTTAGGGCGATGCCCTAAGGACCCGAAGCGGTAGCTATGCTCCCATGATCGTTTCGACCATAGGATCATAGGGACCACAACTCTTCACTCTTCACTATTCACTATTCACTGCGAAGCTTGCTTCGCCGGGGATCATAGGGACCACAACTCTTCACTCTTCACTATTCACTATTCACTGCGAAGCTTGCTTCGCCGGGGATCATAGGGACCAGAACTCTTCACTATTCACTATCCACTATTCACTAAACAAAAGGGGGTCTTACAATGAACATCGACCAAGCCAAAAACACATTCCGGACAATGTACGACAAGCTGAACGCCATTTCCCACGCCATGGGAGTTGTGCAGTATGACGCTGCCACCGTTGCACCCAAGGGATCTGCCGAGGGCCGGGGCAAAACCATGGGCATCATATCCGAGATGTCCTACAACATCCAGACCGATCCTGAGGTCACCCAGGCAGTGGCCTATTTGTTGGAGAACAAGGATCAGCTGACTCCTGCAGAACTGCGGGAGGTCACCGAGTTTAACAAGTCCAACGAGTACGTGTCCTCCATCCCCATGCAGGAGTACGTAGATTACACCGTCCTGATTAACAAGGCGGATGACGTATGGCACACTGCCAAGCAGGAGAACGACTTTGCTTCATTCCTGCCCTATTTGCAGGAGATTTTCGACACGAACCGACGTTTTGCCCTGTACTACAAGCCGGACAAGAAGCCCTACGACACGCTGCTGGACATGTACGAGACCGGACTCACCATGGAACAGGCGGACCGGTTCTTCGCCGACCTGCGCAGCCACATTGTTCCGCTGCTGAACAAGTGCATGAAGGCTCCCCAGGTTAGGGACGACTTCCTGAGCCGCCACGCGGACACGGCCACCCAGCGGATCTTCTCCGACTACCTGATGGACACCATCACCATCGACAGGCGCTATTGCAGCATTGGCGAGACGGAGCATCCCTTTACCACCAACTTTAACAAGCATGACGTGCGCATCACCACCCATTACTACGAGGACGCATTGGTCAGCTCCATGTATTCCGTTATTCACGAAGGCGGTCACGCCCTGTACGAGTTGCACAGCGGCGACGAATACGAGGGGACATTCCTGGCCGGCGGCGTCAGCATGGGCATTCACGAGAGCCAGAGCAGATTCTTTGAGAACATTTTGGGCAGGAGCCGTCAATTTACTTCACTTATCTACCCCAAGTGCCGGGAGCTGTTCCCCGATGTGTTCGGCGATGTCTCCCCGGAGGAATTCTACAGAGGCGTAAACAAGGCCGAACCCTCACTGATCCGCACCGAGGCTGACGAGCTTACCTACGCTATCCACGTTATGATCCGCTACGAGATCGAAAAGGCTGTTATTGCCGGAGAAATGCAGGTGGCAGACATTCCTCAGGAGTGGAACCGCAGGTACAAGGAATACCTGGGGGTTGACGTACCCGACGACACCCATGGATGTCTGCAGGATTCCCATTGGAGCGGTGGCGCCATAGGCTACTTCCCATCCTACGCATTGGGCTCTGCCTACGGGGCACAGATGCTGGCCAAGATGAAGGAGACCGTCCCCGTGGATGACTGTGTGGCTGCGGGCAACCTGGCTCCCATTACCGGTTGGCTGGAGGAGCATGTGTGGAGGCATGGATGTATGTACGACCCCGGAGAATTGCTGGAGCGTGCTGTGGGCGAACCCTTTGACCCATCCTATTTCGTCCGGTATCTGGAAGACAAGTTCGGCGAGATTTACGGAGTATAATGGGCTCTTTTGCGTAAAGATAATGGACGTAAGTTGTTGTCTTTGCAGACACGCTGTTTTCTCCTAAAAACCACTATGGCAATTCATGCATATAAGTCTATAATGCATCCCTGTTGGGCTTTTTCTGCTGTGTTCTCAAGAGAGGCACAGCAGTTTTTATGGGCACTGCCCTGCCGGTCCAACATGATACGTTTAGGAGTGATTCAGAGTTATGCGAAAGACGAAAATAATATGCACCATAGGACCTGCCAGCAGCAACGAGGCCACACTTACAGCCATGTGCAAGGCGGGCATGGACGTGGCTCGTCTCAACTTCTCCCACGGAGATCATCAGGAGCAAAAGAACAAGATTGACCTGATCAAGGCTGTTCGTCAGCGGCTGAACCTGCCAATTGCCATAATGCTGGACACCAAGGGGCCGGAGTATCGGATCAAAACCTTTGAGAACCACAGTATTACACTGGAGGAGGGTGACAAATTCACATTTACCACCGAGGATGTGGAGGGGGACCAGACCCGGGTTTCCGTCACATATAAGGCCCTGGCCCAGGAGATGCATCCCGGGGACGTGATTATGGTGGCCAACGGCCTGATTCAGTTCGTAGTGGACCAAGTGATTGGCAATGATGTGTGCTGTACCGTAACCGCTGGGGGCGTGGTGTCTGACCGCAAGAGTATGAACTTCCCCAACAAGGTTCTGGACCACGACTACCTCAGCGACAGCGACAGGCAGGACCTGCTGTTTGGCATAGAAAACGACGTGGACTTCGTGGCCGCGTCCTTTGTCTCCACCAAGGGAGATGTGGAGGCCCTGCGCTCATTCCTGGACAACAACGGAGGTCAGGAAATCGGCATTATCGCCAAGATTGAGAACCGCTCCGGCGTTGAGAATATCGACGAAATCTGCCAGGTGGCCGACGGCATTATGGTGGCTCGAGGGGATTTGGGAGTGGAAATCCCGTTTATAGAGGTTCCCTCTGTTCAGAAGTACCTGATTCAGAAGTGCCGCCTGCTGGGCAAGCGGGTGATCACCGCCACCGAGATGATGGAGTCCATGATCTACAATCCACGGCCCACCCGGGCAGAAATTTCCGATGTGGCCAACGCGGTCTACGATGGTTCCTCTGCCATAATGCTGTCAGGTGAAACTGCGGCAGGCAAGCACCCGGTGGAGGCAGTGAAAAACATGGCGGAAATTGCCGAATACACCGAAGAACACATCGACTACAAGGGTTGGTTTGCCAAAACGGACTACAAGATCAAAAACACCCTGGACGCCATCTCCCACTCAGTGTGCTCCATGTCCATAGACGTGAACGCCAAATGCATCGTTGTAAACTCTATTTCCGGCCGCACCGCCAGGATGGTCAGCCGCTTCCGCAGCCCGGTGGACATTATTGGACTGACCACCAACCTGAAGGCCTGGAGGCAGCTCAATATGAGCTGGGGCGTCATTCCCGTGCTGGCGGAGGAATACAGTTCACTGGAAATCGTATTCTACGAGGCTATGGCCCATGCCAAGCAGGTGCTGAACCTGGCTCCGGGAGATCTGGTGGTAATGACCGGGGGCATGATAACCGGCAGCTCCGGCAACACCGACACCATCAAGGTTGTGACTGTAAAATAGTTGCTTGCGAGCCCATGTGCCCATACTTATATATGGACTCAAATCGAATTTAAGAGTATTATAGGGACTGCATTTAATAATTGAATTTTCTCAATCAGGAGGATCTATGAGCTTTTTGTTGGAGGGAATCCTATCCATTACATGGAAGCAATTGGTCATGTATGCTGTAGGTATTCTGCTCATCTTTCTTGCGATTAAAAAGGACTACGAGCCATCCCTGTTGATGCCCATGGGCTTTGGCGCCATATTGGTTAACCTGCCCTTCTCCGGAGCTCTCAACCAGACCATGGAGGGTATCGGCGAGGTTCGTGGAATCATCGAATGGATGTTCGATGTGGGCATTGAGGCCTCCGAGGCCCTGCCGCTTCTGCTGTTCATCGGCATCGGCGCCATGATTGACTTTGGCCCGCTGCTGTCTAACCCCAAAATGTTCCTGTTCGGCGCTGCTGCCCAGTTTGGCATCTTTGCCGTGCTTACTGTGGCTGTTCTGTGCGGTTTCGACCTGAAGGACGCTGCATCCATCGGCATTATCGGCGCTGCCGACGGCCCCACAGCTATTTTGGTGTCTCAGGTACTCAAGTCCAACTACATTGGACCCATTGCCGTGGCAGCCTATTCCTACATGGCTCTGGTACCCATTATTCAGCCTGCTGTTATCAAGACCGTTACCACTAAAAAGGAGCGGTGCATCCGCATGACATACAACCCTGTGGGTGTTTCCAGGGGAATGAGAATCGCCTTCCCCATTATCGTAACAGTTATTGCGGGCCTGATTGCTCCCTCATCGGTTTCACTGCTGGGCTTCCTCATGTTCGGCAACCTGCTGAGAGAGTGTGGCAACCTGAAATCCCTGTCCGAGACTGCCCAGAACGCATTGGCAAACCTGATTACAGTTGTACTGGGCATCACAATTTCCTTCAGCATGGTGGCGGAGAACTTTGTTAAGTGGGAGACACTGCTCATTATGTGCCTGGGTCTGGCAGCATTCGTGTTTGACACCGTAGCCGGCGTTATGTTCGCCAAGCTGATGAACCTGTTCTGCAAGAACAAGGTGAACCCCATGGTTGGCGCTGCAGGCATTTCCGCATTCCCCATGTCCGCCAGAGTTATCCACAAGATGGGCCTGGCCGAGGACAACCAGAACTTCTTGCTGATGCACGCTGTTGGCGCAAACGTGTCCGGACAGATTGCCTCTGTCCTGGCCGGCGGTATGATTCTCAATCTGCTGCCCGGTATGTTAAGTGCAATAGGAGGTTAATATGAGTCCTGAATTGCTTGCTTCCCTGAAGATTATGGGCCTGGGTATGCTGGGTATCTTCCTGGTAATGATCATTATCTCGCTGATCGTGTTTTGCATGACCAAGATTGTCTCCAAGAAGAACAAGGCCTGAACTACAGCTATATGGTAAACGAAACCACTTTCTCACATGGGAAAGTGGTTTTTTTGAGCCGTTTTAGCGGTGGGGCGTCAGTTGAGAATCGCAACCCCAAAGTTCAGATAGGCGGCGAAGGTTACCCACAAAATGTAGGGCACCAGGAGCCAGCCGGCAGTTTTGCTGATCCGACAGAACTGGGCGATGGTGGACAGAATCAGCACCCAGAGCACCAGCAGCCAGGCAAAGGCCAGGTAGAACAGGCCACAGTTAAAGAACAGAATGGTCCATACAAAGTTGAATATCAGCTGGATGGCATATACCTTAAGGGCCCGGCAAACTCTGGGGGAATCCGGCTCTGCCTTGTACACCAGATAGGATGCGATGCCCATCAGGACGAACAGTATTGTCCATACAATGGGGAACAATATGCTGGGTGGCGACAAGGGAGGCTGGTTCAGGGATGAGAATTTCTCCATCTCTCCCCTGGTTACCAGGGCCGACAGCCCTCCCACCAACAATGGTACGGCAATAAAGAAAAACAATTTCAGCTTATGACTCTTCATAGCACACTCGAAAACAGATTTTGGGTTAGTTTATGCAGCGGCGGGCAGTTTATGCGAGGGGAGGCGGGACGTGAGGCTTGGATGTCGGTTTTTGTCGGGAGAGGTGGTGGTGTCGAGAGAGGGTGTCGGATTTCCAAAGTGCCATTTCTCAAGTTTCAAAATGCCAAATTGACACTTTGTAGGATTGAGAACGTCGTTCCAAAGTATCAATTTGATACTTTGGACTGAGTATGAGAAGACTGGAAACGTCGGTTCTTGTCGAAAACGGTTGGGACAGGTATACTGAGATAGATATAAAATCACACAAAGAGGGGCCACAAATGATAGTATATTCCGCAACAAAACAACAATTTAATGACGACGTTGTGATGAATGAAATCTCTGATAAAATCCTCAGTAAGTTGCAATCAAAAAACATTCATGCAGGCGCATCAGCAGAATATCGTTCCTGGCAGAACTCTCTAGGATTCATGCGTAATGTTCTTGACGACCCTGAAATTCCTAATGATTCTGAAATTGCAATCGAATACCAAATTCCTAGAACCTCAAAACGTGTCGACTTTATAATTGCGGGTGCAGACAAAAACGACAAAAACAACATTGTAGTCATAGAACTTAAGCAATGGGAAAAGGCCGAAAAAGTTGACGACGAGATGCAGCATAGCGTTAAGGCCTTTACCGGAGGTGCCAATCGAATTGTAAGCCACCCCTCCTACCAAGCATATTCATATGCTTCCTTTATTCGCAACTCTTCTGAACAAATACAGGACGAGAAAATCAACATTGTCCCCTGTGCATATCTACACAATTTTGAAAACAAGTATGTAAGCGTGCTTAACGATAACATATACAAAATCTGGTACGAAGAGGCCCCCTTCTATATCAAATCCCAGGTTCGGGAATTGAGAGACTTTATTAAGAGGCATATATCTAAAAAATCCTCTACCGGCGAATTGCTGTACAAAATAGATAACGGTAGGATACGCCCATCAAAGTCCCTACAGGATTGTCTAGTCTCCCTTATGAAGGGAAATAAGGAATTTCTTCTTATTGATGACCAAATCGTCGTATACGACATGTGCAAAAAGATTATGAGCCAATGTCTGAAAGATATGCGGAAACGCACTATTATCATCCAGGGTGGGCCCGGAACAGGTAAATCTGTATTGGCGGTAAATCTGTTAAAAAATTTCATTAGCCAGGGGTTAAATGCCAGCTATTGCACAAAAAATAGCGCTCCGAGACAGGCATATCTTACTCTGCTTGCAAAATCAGATTTAAAGAAACAGGTGGATATTAAATTCTTGTTCAGGTCACCTTTTAATTTGTGCAATACTCCTGCGAATGCCTATGATTGCCTAATTGTTGATGAGGCGCATCGTTTGGTCAAAAAAATGTATGGTGACTTCCAAGGAGAAAACCAAGTCAAAGAGTGTATAAATGCATCCCTCTTTACTGTTTTTCTAATAGACGAGAACCAGAGAATTACAACAAAAGACATCGGTACTATTGAAGAAATTAAATACTGGGCTAATATCCTTGGTAGTAGAGTAATTTGCAGTGAAGAAACAGTGCTTAACTCTCAATTCAGGTGTAACGGTAGTGACCAGTATATTCAACTAATAAATAATGCGTTGCAAATCGGTGAGCACGTGGATATAGATCCTTCGGAGCTTAACTTTGAGTTCCGTATTTTTGACAACCCCAATGAGTGGCGTGATGCATTAAGAGAGAAAAATAGTATTAATAACAAAACGAGAATGGTTGCAGGTTACTGCTACGATTGGGATGTAAAAAACAATCGCGGTGACTTTGACATTTGCCTAGAGGATGGGTTTAAGGCAAAGTGGAATTTGGAGACCGATAAAATCTGGGCTATTAATCCAAGATCTTTTGAAGAAATAGGTTGTATTCACACTGCACAAGGCCTTGAGTTCGATTATGTCGGAGTCCTTATTGGCAAAGATCTGCGGCTAGATCCCATCTCAGGAAGAATAATAACTGATAAATCACAGATTTCCAAAGATGATAAATCCTCCGGCATACGCAGCAGTGACGAACTAACCGCTGAACTTCTTATCAAGAACACCTATAAGACTTTGCTGACAAGAGGACAAAAGGGATGTTATATTTACTGCGAGGACAAATTATTACGAGAGTATCTTAAAAGTTTTGTTACTCATCAAGACTAACCCGCAATCCACCACAGTTTTCAATGTTAACTGCGAAACAAACCGCCACCGACAAAGCAACAAATTACCGGAGGAACAAATGGAAAAAACAGGATTCATCTACATATTCACCAACCCATCGTTTCCGCAGTACGTGAAAATCGGATATGCCACAGATGTGGAGCAGAGACTGGACGAGCTTAACCGCAGCACCGCCGTGCCGTTCGCTTTCCGCGTATACGCTACATACCAGGTAGACTCTTCCCTTTCCGACAAAAAGTTGCATTCCATTTTGGATAAATTGAATCCGGATCTTCGCTCCACTGAGGAAGTAGACGGCAAGCGCCGTATCCGTGAATTTTACGCTATGACACC
>CAZCOE010000032.1:0-14326 GCA_964500525.1 uncultured Clostridia bacterium
TTTAGGTATTTAAGCTGGATACCATCGTACACATAATTGTAGGTGAATGTGCCATTAGACTTGGTTAGTCTCTGGCCCGTAGCATCATAGGTGTAGGTCCACTTTGCAGAGGCTGACTCCTCGGAGAACTATGTTTTATAGCAACCCTCGTGCATCTGACATCTCGGGTGTAATGTTATCTATACTAAAGTGTTAACACAGTAAGAACCAATTTACAAGGCCCATTCGCATGTTAATTTTCTAATTTTCTATAATTTACGAAATTTATCTAGAAATTTCATCGTGCCCCGCTTTGTTATTCGACCACTTGCCGTAAAAAAGTGCCGGTTTTCGTTGTGTTTTTCCCATGTCCGCTGTAATAAACAGCAAAATCTCACTTCCCAAATTTGAGAAAATATTGATTTTGGAAAGTGGATGTGGTGTAATAGCATTGCGAGGTGATTTTCTGTGAAACTGATTGAGAGAAAGCGATACTTAGACAAAATGATAAATGTTATGGGGACTCCCGATATAAAAGTATTGACGGGAGTAAGGCGCTCCGGCAAATCTAAGCTGTTGGAAGCCTTCAAAGACTATGTGCAGAGAAACATTCCCGATGCCAATATTATCCACATCAACTTTAATCTGTCTATGTATGATGACCTCAGGGAATACAAGTCTCTCAATGGATATATCGAGAGCAACTATACAGAAGGCAGGCAAAATTTCGTATTGATTGACGAGATTCAGATGTGTAACGATTTCGAGCTATGCATAAACAATCTGCACGCAACGGAAATGTACGACATCTACATTACCGGCTCCAATGCTTTCCTGCTCAGCTCAGACCTGGCAACGCTGTTTACCGGCAGAACATTCGAAATCAAGGTGTATCCTTTTTCCTTTGCCGAGTATGTTCAATACTTCGAGCCTACGGACAGATACACTGCTTTTGACAACTATATGCTTGAGGGCGGCATGTCAGGCTCTTATCTGTATAAGGAACCGGAAGACAAATACGATTATATCGAATCCGTTTTCGATACCTTGATCTTAAGAGATATTCGGCAGAGGTATAATATCAAAAATCCTGCCTTGTTAGACAGAATTGCCCAATTCTTAATGGATAACGTATCCAACTTAACCTCCGCAAGAAGCATTACTGAATCACTCACCTCCAACAAGGATAAAACAAATCATAAGACGGTTGGTAATTACCTGGATTATCTTTGCAGCGCCTTCGCCTTCTATAAGCTCCGCAGATATGACATTAAGGGCAAAAAATACCTTGCCTCCAATGACAAGTATTATTTGAGCGACCATACCTTCCGCTATGCCAAGCTGGGCACGAAGAACTTGGATAACGGCAGAGTAATTGAGAACATCGTTGCAATGGAGTTGCTAAGACGTGGATACGAGGTTTATGTGGGGGTATTGTATAAAAAAGAGATTGACTTTGTTGCATTGAAAAGAAACGAGAAGATTTATATTCAAGTTTCGGACAATATAACCCATCCTGATACCCTTAAGCGAGAAGTAGATCCCCTGCTGGAAATCAAGGACGCTTATCCTAAAATGGTAATTGCACGAACAAGAAACCCCGAATATCAATATGAGGGCGTAAGAATTGTTGATGTGGCGGATTGGTTACTAAGTTGATCATAACTTCTCGAAAACGAGTGAAATATAAAAGGCCTTGGCCGTCATAGTCAAAGCCTTTTCGCACATCGAACATAGGATCATGGGGACCTGAGTGAAACGAACTATTCACTATTCACTATTCACTATTCACTATTCACTGGGGAGTGCCCCGCTTCGCCCTCACTCATCCTCCCAGATATGCCTTCTTGATTCCCTCGCTGGCCAGCAGTTCCTTGCCGGTTCCGCTGAGGACGATATTGCCGGTTTCCAGCACGTATGCCCTGTCAGAAATTGCCAGAGATTTGTTTGCATTTTGCTCTACCAGCAGAATGGTGGTTCCGCTCCTGTGAATCTCCTGAATAATGGAGAAAACCTTGTCCACCAACAGCGGTGACAATCCCATGGAGGGTTCGTCCAACATAAGAAGCTTGGGCTTGCTCATCAGGGCTCTGCCCATGGCCAGCATCTGCTGCTCGCCACCGGATAGAGTGCCTGCAATCTGGTTCCTGCGCTCTCCCAATCTGGGGAACCTGTCGTAGATTTCCTCTATGGCAGCCTTGACCTTTTTGGAATCCTTTACGATATATGCTCCCATGAGCAGGTTCTCATATACTGTCAGCTCTTGGAATACTCTGCGCCCCTCAGGTACCTGAGTCATGCCCAGATGAACTATGGAATGGGCCGGAGTCTTGGTAATATCATGTCCGTCATAGATTACAGAACCGCTCCTGGAGGGAATCAGTCCCATAATGCTCTGCATTGTAGTGGTCTTGCCTGCGCCGTTGGCCCCGATCAAAGTGACAATCTCACCTTGATTTACCTCAAAGCTGATGCCCTTCAGGGCCCGGATCATACCGTAATATACCGACAAGTCTTTGATTTCTAATAAAGCCATGGTGTCCTCACTTTCCGATATAGGCCTCGATAACCGCAGGATTGTTCAGAGCCTCTGCAACTGTCTCCTGGGCCAGCACCGTACCAAAATTAAGAACCGTTACTCTGTGGCATAGGCCCACAACGAACTTAAGGTCATGCTCGATAAGCAGAACTGTAACGTCGAACTTTTCTCTGATCAGGCGGACTGTGTCCATTAGTTCGGCTGTCTCGTTGGGGTTCATGCCTGCAGCAGGTTCGTCCAACAGCAGCAGCTTGGGAGACGTGGCCAGAGCTCTGGCTATCTCCAGCTTGCGCTGTTTGCCATAGGGCAGATTGCAGGCCAGGTTGTTGCGCTCCTCCTCCAGATCGAATATGCGGAGGATTTCCTTGGCACGCTGCCTCATAGCCTTCTCGCTGGAAAAGTGGCGGCCGCAGCGGAACATGCTCTCAAAGGGAGTGCACTTGAATTCCGGGTTATTATGCAGGCCAACCATAACATTGCGGATAACGCTCATGTTGTTAAACAGCCTGATGTTCTGGAATGTACGGGCAATCCCCTTGCGGTTAATTGCCTGCTCGGACAGCCCCGTCAGGTCCTCGCCGTTAAGGCGGAACGTTCCGGTAGTTGGCTTATAGACACCTGTCAGCAAGTTAAAAATGGTGGTCTTGCCTGCGCCGTTGGGGCCGATAAGTCCGTAAATCTCACCTTTTTCGATGGAGATATTGACATTTTGGGCAGCCTTGAGTCCACCAAAGGAAATGCCCAGATTTTTGGTCTCTAAAATATATTCTGCCATTTAGTCATCCCCTCCGCCTTGATATGGGTCGCCCTTCTCTGACACAGAGCTGCGCACGTTGGAAACGTCCACAGATAAAACCTCATCCATGGAGATCTTGGTAGGCACACGGTTCCACACAGCCTCGTCATCCTTGACTCTGGAGGGATCATGCCTGTTCCTGCTGAGCTTATCCATCAGGCTCTTGAAGTTGTACCTCTCTCTGAATCCCTTGAGGGCAGGTGCGTTGTTGTAGATTACGATAAGGATAAGGATAAGGGCATATACCAGATTCTGCAGCACAGCCAGATCTCCCGTCAGCACTGTGGCCAATGTGGTGTTAAGGTATGTGATAAGGGACGCTGCCACAATTGCGCCATTGATGCTGCCCATTCCGCCCAGGACAACCATAACCAGAATCTCGATGGAGTAGTTGTATCCGAAACTGGTGCTCTGGATTGTATAGTTGCTCCAGCTGTACATAACTCCGGCGATACCGGCAAAGAATGCTGAGATAGTGAATGCCATCAATTTGTACTTCGTGACATTAATTCCCATGGCCTTAGCTGCAATTTCATTGTCGCGGATGGCGGTAATAGCTCTGCCGTGTTTGCTGCGGATAAGGTTCTGAATAACTGCCAATGCAATCAATACCAGTACGAACCCTATGATGAAAAGCACCTTTTTGTCGTATCTGGGCGTAGAGAGGCCCAGTGTACCTCCAAAGGATTCATTGCTGGTGTTACGGAAGATGGACTTGACAATCTCCCCAAAGGCCAATGTAACAATAGCTAAGTAGTCACCCTTGAGCCGCAGAGCAGGCAGGCCGATAATGACGCCGCAAATTGCTGCAACCAAGCCTCCCACTGCAAAGGAGACGATCAATGCAACAACGGAATCGCCCATGGATTGGGCCATAACTGCGGCAATCTTTCCTCCCAGATAGGCGCCCATGCACATAAATCCGGCGTGGCCCAGGCTCAACTCGCCCAGGAATCCAACAACCAGACTCAGGGATACTGCCATCAGTATGGAGATTGACATCTTCTCCAGCAGGAACTGGGTGGATGATGCCAAGTTGCCGGTAATGCTCATAATGCCGAAGACAATGGTTGCCACTGCGATTACGGCGTAGTTAATGTAATTTTTAAGTTTAAAGCTCTTGCCCTTCATCATACCTTCTCCCTCCTCTTCTTTCCAAGGAAGCCGGTGGGCCTTACCATGAGAATAATAATCAGCATAGAGAATTCAATTGCATCTGTATAGGGGGCAATTGCTGTAATCTTGTAGGAAATGCTCTCTACCACGCCCAGCAGCAGGCCACCCAGCATGGCTCCGGGAACAGAGCCGATACCTCCGATAACTGCGGCGGTAAATGCCTTGATACCGGGCATTGCGCCCAGGGTTGTGGAAAGGCCCGGGGACTTCATCAGGTAGAAAAGCCCGGCCAAAGCCGCCAATGCGGAGCCTATTGCAAAAGTAATGGTAATAATCCTGTTTACGTTGATGCCCATCAGCTGGGCAGCGCCTCTGTCCTCGGATACGGCAATCATGGCGCGGCCGGTTTTAGTGAACTTGACAAACAGGGACAGGGCCACCATGACCACCACAGTGCATCCCAGAGTGATCAATGTGCCAACGGAAATTGTGAGAGCACCTATGGAAACTGTGCCCAAATCTGCTACTATAACGATCTTCTGAGCTGAGCCAAAGATAATCTGAGCCAGGCTCTGCAGCAGGTAGCTGACGCCTATGGCCGTAATGAGAACAGCCAGAGGGGACGCTCCCCGGAGAGGCTTGTAGGCAACCTTCTCAATCAGGACGCCAAAGGCCACGCAGACGATAACAGCGGCTGCCGTAGCCAAAAAAGGCGAGCCTGCCAATCCAAGCACCACAAAAATTGTATATCCGCCCACCATGATAATATCCCCATGGGCAAAATTCAGCATCTTGGCGATGCCGTATACCATTGTATATCCCAGGGCAATCATGGCGTATATTCCGCCAAGACTTAATCCGTTGATAATCGTCGTGATAATGTCCATTTTATTTCCTACTAAACTGCTGATAAAGCACACAATCTGCTACACGATATCGTATAGCAGATTGCGGCGGATTTGTCGAATTATAAATTATTGCTGGTCTGCGGCCTTAATGACGTAGCGGATAGCGCTCTTCTGAACATATCCTGTGTCATCCCAGGAGATGTTATCGCCTGTTACGCCGGAATAGGTGAAGTTGCCGTTGAACTGAGCCTTGAGAACCTCGCACAGGTCGGATGCGGACATTGTCACATATACGCTGCTGTTGTCAGCCTCGTAGGCAGCCTTCATAGCATTGTAGATAGCATATACGCAGTCATATGCAGATGCGCCGAACTGATTAAGTGTGTCTGCTCCATACTTATCTACGTACTTGTCGATGAAGGTCTTAGCTGCACCGGATGTGGCATTGGAGTCGAAGTGGGACAGCATTGAAACCTCCTGAGGAATGGAGTTGATGTCGAATCCCTCTGCGCTGGCAATACCGTCAAGGCCATCGCAGCCATAGTAAATGGCATTGGCAGCAACCTTGTCCTTGGCCTGAATCATGAATACGGAAGCAGGCTGATAGTAAATGGGCATGAAAATCAGCTCGCAGTCCTTGAGGGTATCAATCTGAGTGCTGAAGTCAGTGGTGTTTGCATCTGTGAACACAGCCTCAACTGTGGTTACGGATTTGTCCAGGTTTGCCTTGAACTGCTCATAGATACCATGGGAGTAGGAGTCATCGGACTTGTAGAAGATGCCGATTGTCTTGCCGGAATAGCTCTTGTTTATGTAATCAGCAGCAACCTTGCCCTGATTGCCGTCAGCAAAGCACATCTGGTAGCCGTTGGGATTGCTGGGGATATCGTCGCCGGATGCGGAAGGTGTCAGGAAGAATACGTTGTCCTCAACGGAAAGGTTCTTGAACTCCATGCCGGGATCGGTTGTAACTGTTCCCAGAGAAACCTGCATGCCGCCCTCCAGGAGGAATGCGTAGTTATTGGCGACCTTGGTCTTATCGTGCATATCGTCTGTGGCAACCAGCTTGAACATAACGCCGTTGAGACCGCCGTTTGCGTTAATCTCGTCAATAGCCATCTGAGCTGCGTTCTTAACAGCAGTGCCGTAAATGGCAGCACCGCCGGTCAGGGGGCCTGACACGCCGATAACGAATTCTGTGTTCTTCGCTGCATAGTTCTTGTTTCCGCCGCAGCCTGTAAGCATAGCTGCTGAAACAACCATAACTACTGCAAGAAGTACTGATGTCAACTTCTTAAAGGTATTCATCTTTCTCATATTATTCTCCTTTTCCTCCGTCGCAACGGAATTCACTGAGCTTATAAATAAAAACGACTCCGGTTTATTGAAGCCGTTTAACTTATAAAAAATTAATGCGTTGATAATATCACATATTAAAAGTGAGTCAATGCCCCTTTAGAGAATAAACATGATAATATATTGCGATTTTTGGCGTATGTTTCAATTTTGCCCCTTTTGCCCGGAAAAACCCGGTCTGCATCCATGTGCGAAGCAAGCTTCGCAGTGAATAGTGAAAAGCTTTCCAGCGCCATCATAATCCCAGTCTGCGAAGAATGTCCTCCTTGGGGCGATAGCCGGTAGATGTTGCCTCCACCTTGCCTTCCCTGATCAGAACCAGAGTAGGAATGGAGGATATGTTGAATCGGTTTGCCAATTCCACCTCCTCGTCCACGTTTACCTTGCATACCTTGAGGGCTCCCTGTCTCTCACCGGCAATTTCATCAATTACCGGAGACATCATACGGCAGGGGCCACACCAGACGGCCCAAAAGTCTATAAGCACCGGCACCCGGCTCTCCATTACCTCCCGGTTAAAGTTCTCTGACGTTAAAGTGATTATGCTCATAAATAAACCTCATTTCTCCTTGTAGTACAGCATACAGTGACAGTAGCCTTCGAAATCCGGGTCAGCAATCTGGTCCCTGAACTCCTGGCACATACACATATTTTCCTCTGTCTGTTCCCTGCGGCAGGGGCAATAGCCACCCTTTTTCTGCAATCCCTGTCGGATTGCCTCTACCACGTCCCGATTTGAGTTATAGCGTATTTTCATGGCTCTGTACCTCCGTTCCTCTCATTATTATAACCGATTTTTCCAATTAGTTCTGCCCTGATTGGCATAATCCCCAAATCCCGTGTGAACTTGGTTCTTTATGTATGGCCTTGTATGTTTTATAATAGGGAAAACTGCTTTCGAGGTGTACTATGAATAAGGTTCATTTTCTCCGGGCTGCCTGGAATGACTGTATGGTAATCGAGTCCAACGGGCTGTTCGCCATGATCGATACCGGATTTGAAGACGAAATTGGCATGATTGCCCCATATCTTGAATCCATTGGCTGCAATAAGCTGGAGTTTATACTTATCACCCACTTTCACCACGACCACTATGGCAGCCTGGGAGACCTGCTGGCCAAGTACCCGGTAGGTACCGTCTATATCAAGAAATACAGCGGTCTGGACATTACTACGGGAGGAGGCACCCCCGCCACCGACGAATACCGTGCCCAGGAGATGAACACTTGCAATCAGCTCTGTGACCTGGCCCGCCGGGTATCTAAGCTGGTGGTTATAGATGAGAATCTGAAAACTGTAGAGATCGGAGACTTTAAGTTTGACCTCTATGGTACCCGGAATGCCCTTGCGGAGCTCTATGAGAATCCCGATTCCCCTTACTACAAGGAAATTCACTTTGGTGAGAACACCAACAGCGTGGCACTGTTTGCAGATGTTAACGGCACCACTGTCTATCTGGGCGGCGACTCCGGCAACGAGTCCAACCCCTATGAGAGGTATGACAGGCAGAACGATCAATATGCCAGAGCTATTGGCAGAACCATCGACCTGTACAAGGTTCCCCACCACTGCTGCGGAAACTGCCTGGGAGATGAGGCTATGGCCATATTCCGCCCCCGGTATGCTGTGGCCACTAACTGGACCGACTCGGTAAACACTGTGTTCTCAGCCAACAGAGACAAGTTGATGGCTGCCAATCCTGACCTCACCCTGCTGTGCAGCGACCGCTGCGGCTACGCCTTTACCATCGGAGCCAATGGAGAGCTGAGCTACGAGGAAATTACGCCCAGCGAAGCAAGCGACCCAGTGAATAGTTAATAGTGAATAGTTAATAGTGAATAGTGAAAAACTTCGGTCCCTATGCTCCCAGGCGAAGCGGAGCTTCGCCAGTGAAGAGTTTCGTTTCACTTGGCAACTTTCATTCGAACCTAACAATCACAATATTCGTATAATAAAGATAAAGGTATAGTATTTGACGAGTATGGACTTTTGTGACAGAATGTAGTTTACATTTTTTGCCGGGTCCCCTAAGGCCCTGGGTTTTGAAACGGAAGTGTTTATGAATTTATGAATATAAAGAGTTTTAAATCAAAGCTGACAGAAGGCTCACGACTGTTTATCTTTGTACTGATTATTATCCAGCCTCTGATGGATGTGCTTAGCTATTTCATGGTAGAGGCCGGCAGTACCGCTATTACCACCATATTGCGCACGGCAATGTTTGCCGTCATCGCATTGTATGCCTTTTTAATTGCCAACAAGCGGACTCCCTATTATATAATGGCAGGAGTTCTTGGAGGCTTTTGGCTGCTGCATATGGTGGCATGCTTCAGCCAGGGCTATCAGTCAATCTTCTCCGACCTGGCCAACTACGTCAGATTTATACAGATTCCTGTTCTGGCTCTATGTTTCTGCACCTTTTTCAAGGCGAAAACCAAGATTGCCGAGACCTTTGGCGCCGCCTGTGCCATCAACATGGCCACAATATCCCTGGTGGTTATACTGTCTGTGGTCACCGGCAAAATAAACTACACCTACAGCATCGACAAATTGGGCTATCTTGGATGGTTCTCCGTAGGCAATGCCCAGAGCATGATTGTGGCCCTGCTGGCCGTTCTGGCAGTATATTGGGCCTATTCCCAGGAGCGACGCCGCTGGCTCTTCCCTATAGTCCTTGTTATCAGCTGCACTAACCTGTTCACCTTGGGCACCAAGGTCACATACTTCACCATATTTATTATCGGAGCAGGATTCCTGCTCTCTGCTCTGTTCACCCGCTGCAGACGCCCGGAGTGCTATGTCTCTCTGATCCTTGTAGCTGCTCTGGCCATGGGAATGTACCCCATGTCCGTAATGTCTCAGCGGCAAAACAAACACGATGACGCCTTCGATTCCAGAGATGACTACATCGACAATCTTATCAATGGCGACCGGAACGATTCCGATCCCGGAGGAGACGATTCGGATGATATCAACGGCATCTCCCTGTCCACATATCAGGAAATATATGAGCCCTATTGTGGAGAAATGATAGCAAAATTTGGCCTGTCCCGGGTTCTTGAGAAATACAACCACACCACAGACGCCAGCACCTTGGCCAATCAGCGGATGAAGAAGCAGACCTTTGCCCAACTCTGCTGGGAAGATTCCAATACCTTGACCCACCTGTTCGGCTACGAGTATGAGACTCTGATTGGCGACAAGGAAATCTACGACATGGAAAACGACTTCCCATCTGTATTCTACTACTACGGATATGTGGGATTTGCCATGTTTGTCGCCTTCCTGGCCTATTTTGCCATATTGACTATCCTGGCATTGATCAAAAACTTTAAGCAGGTTTTCACTGTGGAGGCCGTGTCTGTAGGTATTGTGTTCGTATTGATGCTGGGAGCAGCCCAATTCTCCGGCAACGTGCTCAGACGTCCCAACGTGTCCATCTACCTATCATTTATTCTGGCCTATATCTACTACCTGACTGCTGTTAAGCAGGGGGTCACCTTGTTCCCTGTAATCAAGAAAAAGCCTCGGCCGGTGGAAACCGACTTTATCGAGGAGTAACCGAGGAGTGACTATGAACAAAAAGAAGGTGCTGCTTAAGAACACGGTCATGCTCTATATTCTGACCTTTTCCTCCTATTTTTTCGGTCTTATCACCTTACCCTATCAGACCCGGGTACTGGGCCCTGAAATGTTTGGCCGAATAGGCGTGGCTGCCTCCTTTGTAGCATATTTTCAGCTGATTATAGATTTTGGATTCCTGCTGTCCGCCACAGAGGACGTGTCTTCCCATAGAGATGATAAGCCATATCTGTGCCGCACCCTCACCTCGGTAATGTGCATTAAGCTGGTTTTCTCCGCCCTTTCAATTGCAGTTGTTGTGGGCCTCTGTTCCTTTGTCACCAAGTTCAGCCAGGATCCAATGCTGTATATCCTGTACATTCTGATGACAATCGTAAATGCCATGCTGCCGGACTTTATCTACCGGGGCATGGAACAGATGACAGCCATTACCGTGCGGACGGTGCTGATTCGCCTGTTCTTTACTATCATGATCTTTGTGTTCCTGCGGGATGCCGGTGACTACTATATGGTTCCCTTCCTCAACATTATCGGAGGTCTTGGGGCTATTGTCGGAGTATACTTCCACCTGTACAGGTCCCTAGGCATACACTTTACCCGGCCTGACCCCAGGGATATTCTCAGATGCTTCAAGCGGTCCAGCACATTTTTCTACTCCCGGATCGCCACTACAGTGTACAGTTCCACCAACACGTTCCTCCTGGGTATGGTCTCCGGTGACGCTGTCGCCGGCCTGTACAACACTGCGGACAAGGTGGTGAACACGGCCAAAAACGCTGCCTCTCCCATTTCAGACAGTATGTATCCCTACATGATGAAGAACCGGGATTTCAAATTGGTCAAAAAGGTTTTGATGATGCTGATGCCCATCATTATTCTGGGATGCACCATTGTGTTCATATTCGCAGAACCCCTGTGTGTGTTTGCATTTGGCGCTGAATTCGCAGGATCAGGTGCCGTTTTGAGAGCTCTCATTCCCACCGTGGTATTTATCCTGCCCAATTACATTTTGGGATTTCCCACCCTGGGAGCCATGGGGCTTTCCAAGTATGCCAACCTGTCCATTATTGTAGGAACCGTGGTGCATCTTATCGGTCTGGCAATTATTTCTCTATGCGGATGGTTCGGCCTGATCAGCGTGGCCATAATGACATCAATTACCGAATTTGTTATACTTTTCTTCAGAGCATTCATGATTTGGAAAAACAGAAAGGTGTTCAGCTCTCCTGCTGAATAGGTATTTCTATGAATATAAGGGAGTTTTCCTGGAAGTGTCTGCGTCGTGTAACCTGGGGCATTTCCGGCCTGTTTCCGGTTAAGAACAACAAAATCGTCATCTCCAGCTACTATGGCAGGGGATACTCCGACAACGGACGTGCCATAGTGGACAAGCTGCTTCAGGGAGATAGGCCTCTGGACATTGTCTGGCTGCTTAAGGATCTCAAATCCGCAGATACTCTTCCCCAGGGCGTCCGGGGCGTAAAACTGGAGTCCGTCCGTGGCATATATGAGATGGCCTCTGCCCGGCTGTGGATTGACAATTGTCGCAAATGGCGCTATGTTCGCAAAAAGCCCAACCAGCTCTACATGCAGACATGGCATGGCAGCCTGGGCGTCAAGAAGATTGAGGCCGACGCCGCAGATGCAATCGGTCCCGAGTATATGGAGTCAGCTCGCAAGGACACCTCCATGACAGACGTTATGCTTTCAAACAGCGATTTCTTCACCGGCCTGTGCCGCAGGGCCTTTGGCTTTGATGGGCCTGTACTCATGAGCGGCTGTCCCCGGAACGACATTATTATAAACGGTTCCACAGATCTGAACGCTCACATCCGCGAATATTTTAACCTGCCCGGTGACGTCAAACTGTGCCTGTATGCACCCACCTTCCGCAAGGACTTTTCGCTTACCGCATATGACCTGGACTACAGCCGCCTGAAGACCGCTCTGGAATCCAGATTTGGCGGCAGATGGGTTATTCTGGTTCGCCTGCACCCCAACATATTTGCCAAGTCCTCGGAGCTGAATCTATCCGGGGAGGACATTGTGAACGCCTCCTATTATGATGACATGCAGGACCTGCTGGTGGCCTCAGACATGCTGATCAGCGACTACTCCTCCTCCATGTTTGACTTCTTCATGTCGGAAAAGCCGGTTTTCGTGTACGCATCCGATATTGCCACCTATGCAGATGACAGGGGTTTTTACTTTGAACTGAACCAGCTTCCCTTTGGTCTGGCCGAATCCAACCACCAGCTCATGTCCCTGATTGAATCTTTTGACCGGGAGCAATATGTCCGGAACATACACAACTGGGCCGGTTCAATTGGCCTGGTGGAAAAGGGCACTGCCTCAGAGCAGGTGTGCAACTGGATTTACGAACACCTTTGATGCAGGAGGAGTGGAATCATGAGATTTAGTGTAGTTGTCCCCGTATACAATGTTTCCGAATATCTGCAGCCCTGCGTGGATTCAATTCTGGCCAATGACTGCTCCGACTGCGAGATTATATTGGTGGATGACGGCAGCACCGATGGCCTGTGTCCCCAAATGTGCGACAGCCTGGCCGCACAACATCCTGACCTGATCCGGGTAATCCACCAGGAGAATATGGGATTGGGCGGGGCTAGAAACACCGGTCTGGAGGCAGCCCTGGGGGAATACTTGCTCTTTGTGGACAGCGACGACACTCTGGAACCCACTGCCTTGAGCACTCTCAGCCGGGCTGTGGACACCTCCGACGCAGATATTATCGGATTCAATATCTACTCCGATGACGGAGAGGGGCATCTGACCCCGGTTCAGGCCAATGCCTTTGTAATCCATGACAAATTCTCACTGGCAGAGAGACCCGACTACCTGCTCAGCCTGCCCAGCGCAGTATGCAGGCTGTGGCGACGCGGGCTGTTCATGGATTCAGGCATTCGCTACCCCAGCCGGGTATGGTACGAGGACATTCGCACCAGCACTAAGCTCTTTGCCCTGGCAGATTCTATATATACAATAGATGACAAACTGTACCGCTATCTCCAGAGGCCCGGATCCATCATGAACTCCGGTTCCCTGGCCCGCAACAGGGAAATCCTGATGGCCTTTGACGACATTATCTCCTGGTTCAAACAGCATAACCTGTTTGACAAATACCTCAACGAACTGTGTATGCTGGCTATAAACCACGTTCTGCTGGTGGGTTCTGTGCGGGTTGCCCGGATTGATCCCCACTCCGATCTGCTGCCCGCATTCTCCAAGTACGTGGAGGAGCATTTTCCGGAATACGAGAGCAACCCCTATCTGGCACAGCTATCCAGACTGCACCGAATCCTGCTGGGATTGCTGAAGAGGCGGTGCTACAGAACTGTGCGAATACTGTTTGCGATTAAAGAAAACTTATTTCAGTGATATAGTCGAGCATAGGACCGTGGTGACTACAACGAAACTTGTCACCATTCACTATTCACTGGTTATAGTGAGTAGTGGGCGTGGGAATTCAAATCAGTGTCCCATTTATGGGACTGCTCCTGATTTACTATATTGTTGTAAAAGAAAATCATCGTTGTTTGTAAGATTTGATCCTTTTACCACATAAACAGTACAGGAGGATGATATTATGTCACAACTTAGAGTAAAGTCCACAAATAACCATGTAGTTCGCCATTCCAGCATGCCCAGCATTGAGGAGCTTGCCGTGATTATAGTTGCAATGGCCCTGGGCGCATTGATGATTATGCTGTGTATGGGAGATGTAGTTGCCGCTCTGGGAATTCTGTTCCTGCTGACTGTAGGTGCGGCGGTGTGTGCCGGAGTGTTCGGCATGTTGTTTCTGGTATACCGCCTGTTCGTCGGCAGAAGAGAAAGCAAGCAATGACCAGTTTTGCTGTTGCCACTATGGTCGATCTATCAAAAGAACATAGGGACCACAAGGAAACTTGTCCATTTTTTGGACAGACCGAAGAGTGAAAACGATATAACCGCCCATGGGAGCATAGCTACCGCTTCGGGTTCTTAGGGCATCGCCCTAAGTCGTGCTCCGCTTCCCAATCGAGCATGGGAGCATGGCGTCCTCAACTCTTCACTCATCACTCTACACTCTTCACTGCGAAGCAAAAGCTT
>CAZCOE010000033.1:0-4992 GCA_964500525.1 uncultured Clostridia bacterium
AAAATTGCATAGACAATCCGGATTCACCCTTGTAGAAGTGTTAATAGTGGTTGCTATTATTGTGTGTCTGCTGGCAGTTTCCTTCGTGGCTTTGGCCAAATATGTTCCCCAGGCCCAGATTACCGAGCTGGACAACGCAGCCAGAGAAATCTACATGGCAGCCCAGAACCGTGCCATTTTGCTGAACAGCAGCGGCAAGCTCAAGGACCTGGTAATCAAGCCCGGGACTCCCGGAGCAGGTGGCACCGGCGAGGGTACTGCAGTCCCTGCGCTCAATCAGATGGATGCGGTGGATGTGACGCCCCACTCCGAGAATACAGTTCAGATTACAGCCTATTACATAGCATCCACAGATAGTGATGCTATTTCCAAGCTTCTCCCCAAGGTCAGCATCGAGCCCAAATTGTGGGAGGGCACATTCTATATTGTCTACGAGCCCATAAGCGGCAGCGTAATTGACGTCTTCTTTGCGAAAAAGGCCTCCGCCTTTGATGAGGTTGGTACAGCAGGATTCAGAGCCTTCTACGACAAATGGCGTGCAGCCCCTAAGGAAGACAGGATGAATAACAATCCTATGATAGGATACTACGGTGGTGATTCCGCAGAGAACGGGACATCCCTTTCTTTGCGTACTCCTGTTATCAACATATATAACGAAGATACACTGCGGGTAGAGGTGACCTACTGGGTTCCCCGCACCCTCAGCCTGATCAACTCCGGCAATGCCACAGGCCCTCTGGGTGGAGTAGAGCTGGGTGTGAACCTGCTCTATGACGGGGTAGAGATTCCCCTGAATTCCTCGGACAGTGTTCAGAGGGAAGAGTCCCTGGAATTCACTTCATTTAAATACACATGGTATCTGGACACCTTGGAAAAGGGCAACCAGTTCAAGGACCTGTTTACTAACGTTAATGACGTAAACGGCCAGCATGTTGACCCCAATAGCCTGACTATGGGCAAGGATTTCACCATTACGGCCTCAGTGTCCTACGAGGGAGTAGATCCGGGAATGCAGGTCAACGGTTCCCGCAAGAACGCCACCGACAACAGCTTGTTCGCCAAGGGCAGCGGAGATAGCGTCGCCAGGATCGACTATATGCGCCACCTTCAGAATCTGGACGCAGTCCACTCCGGCGTACAGGGCAAAACCTCCGCAACCCAGATTTCGGATGTTACCTGCGTCAGCGGCTACAACTTTATACCTGTGGAAAACAGCCAGCTCACATCATATGACGGCAACAATCTCCATATCCGGGAGTTAAATGTGGATGCCAATGCGACCAAGGACGAAACTGCCTATGGTCTGTTTGGCAACGTCAGCAATATGACATTGTCCCAGATTAAATTGGTTAATGCCAGGGTAAATGGCGGTTCCAATCCCACCGGCGCTTTGGTTGGCAGCGGAAACAACCTGACCATCGACCATTGCGGAGTATATTGGGAGAACACCTCCGCCACTGAAACCAACCTGAGAACAGTGCTGGGAGATAGTGATAAGGGAATTATTTACAAGGTTCAGGGCAATATTGTAGGCGGTCTGGCAGGACAGATGACCGGCGGTAATATTGTGCGCAGTTTTGCTTCCACCACCATTGAGGCCACCGGAACTGACGGCCATGCCGGAGGACTGGTTGGCAGTTCAAGCGGAGACCTTACCATAGGTGAATCCTATGGATGCAACTATATAAAGGGCCCCAACTGCGCCGGACTTATCGGAAATCTCCAGGGCACAGCAAATGTGGAAGACAGCTATGCCACCGGATTTATCAAGAGCGAAGCAAACGAAATCGCAGCAGGATTCTGCCTGGGAGATGGGACGATTAAATCGAACCGGGCCTACAGCACCATGCTGTTCTCCAAGGTGAGCACCAACTACCCCTTGGCTTCCAGAGAATCCGGCAACACTTTTACAAATACACATTATCTGATCTCCGCCTTCTTTAATGATGGCCATTTTGGAGATGCCCTGGGTTTGGGAAAATCCTATGCCACTCTCACCAACTCGGCTAACACAGAGTCACTGTACGGAGCCGACAACAAGTTCGAAAGCAAGAGCTCCAAGTATACCCATCCCTACAATTTGCAGACCACGTTGAACCTGACCAATTATTCATATCCCGGCATCCGGGGCATGGATCACTACGGCGACTGGGGTGCAGAGTTCCAGAACGGCAGCTTGGTATACTACGAGCGCTACAAAAATGGAAATGAGACCGCATATGCCTTTAACGGAGGTAACCTGTCCATGATTACCGACGACTACGCCGTAGAGGATGGATATGCTCTGGCCTTCCTGAGCACAGGCGAACTCACCCAGATGGATACTGTGATCGAGGTGTCTTATCTCACAGCTGAAGGAGTCAAGACAGAGTCCTTGGCATACTCCCTGAATCCCGGTGCAGGCCAGTATCAGATGCAGGTAATACAGCGCTATAACGAGGAGCTGGGTAAGAACGAGACCTACTATCTGCTGCCACTGCCCGGATATATAGTCAATGGCGATTATGCCGACCCGAACTTCTACCAGAAGATCCAGTTCTCCCAGGGAACCGGCGAAAACCAGATTACCAGCAAGTTCTACTACAATCCCCACTTCGCCAATGCTGTTATTGCATATGACGAGAGTATCGATATAAGGGAAGAGGCAGCCAGGGTTCAGGCTCAGATCAGGACCGCCAGGCACCTCAACATGCTCAGCAAGCACAGCGAATACTATGCCAGCAACCACCAATACGACTTTGTTCAGAGCATGAACATCGACTACAGCATCTATGAGGGCTATAACCTGTTCCCCATGGATCAGGCAAACAACGTCCGGGTAGGCATACAGAAACCCATCGGAGAGAACAGACTTTTGCCTTTCAGAGGCAATTATCACGGCCAGAACCATGTTGTTAGAAATGTGGGCATCGATGGCGCTGACAGAAACTACATTGGCCTGTTTGGCTACAGCACCGGAAATATCGAAGATACCACCTACATCGTCAACGAGGAGACTGTGAGCAAGATCAGCAGTCAGCAGATTTTGGGAGACGTGTATGTAGGAGGTCTGGCAGGCTTCAACGGCGGCATTATCGATAACTGCGCCGTTGCAGGCATGGAAATCGACGCCTTGGCCTACAATTTCAGTAGGGTTTATGCCGGCGGTCTGGTAGGATGGAACAGAGGAACCATTCAGAAATCCTCTGCAGCTCTCACTAGACTGAATCTGGATACCACTCTGGCCAACGGCTATGCCGGCGGTTTTGTAGGACTGAACGCCTCCGGCAGCACCATCAGACAGTGCTATACCGTAGGCAGAGTATTTGTGGAACGTTCCCAGTATGGTGAAGTTCACGTGTCCGGTTTCGCCGGCGACAACAACGGAGCCATCAGGCAATGCTATGCCGCTGTGGACCTGGAGACCGGCGGAGGTGTTAAGGAACATGGATTCTGCCTTGACGACGCCAACCACGGAACCTACGAGAAGAACTTCTATCTGAACGAAGGAAACTTCCGCTATAACGGCATAAACTACACCGCCCAGTATGAGGATAATCCATGGCATGCTGAGGGCAAGAAGTACGGCGATTTCACATTGGCCGATACACCCCTGTCCGGCATTTTGTCCATGTGCCAGCCAGGCAGCGCAAAACAGCACCCGGATACGGCCACTCAGCCCGGCCTGTTCTATCCCTATCCCGGAATCGTCACGGACGCCCAGGGCTATGTTCACTATGGCCAGTGGCCTGAACTCATGGACCTGAACAAGGGCGGAATATACTATTGGGAGAAGATGGAGGGCAAGGATGCCAACGGCAAGGATAAGGTGTCCTATCACATTAGTGCCATCATCTTCGACCCGGATGCCAAGACCATCGACAAGGTACACACTCTGTCCTCGAAGCACAACGACGGCGGTATTATCACCGAATACGGCTATGGATATTTTGCCGCAGCGGGCATCACAGGCAATAAAATCTCCAGTACTAATGTGGCCTACTTTGATGGATCCAAGGATGTTGATCAGAGCAAATGGCCTGAGAACCAGGAATGTAACGACGCCATGGCTTTGTTGATGGCAGACGGAACAGGAGAAAACTATGTGTTCCACTCCTACAACACCTGGGGAACAAAGGAAGACAAGAAGGGCCTGTATGTCACCGGAACTGACAAGGCATGTGGTACCTGGACTCTCACCCTGGTAGGTACAGATATAGTTAAACATAGCATAAATCTGAACGTCAATCCCTTCTTTGCAGACTCCATGTCACTGAAGGGAACTCCTGCGAGCTGGAATATCCTGGGCACTATTGCAACAACAGCACCTGGCTTGAGTCAGGATGCTCCCTTCTACGTGCGCTCCATAGACCAGCTCCAGTTCATCAACTGGAATGGTAAAACAAAGAACACAAGTACGGTGCTGACTTTAGATGAAAGAGATGGCAAGATTATTGCAGATACTAGAGAACAGTTCCCCTTCTTAGGGTGTAGAGACAAACGGGGAAGAATACTGGAGAGGAAGTATTTCTGGAAGCAGTCCCATGACCTCCAGGGAGAGTCCGGCAAAACCTATTCCCCCATTGCAGAGTTCTACGAGACATCTACCGGGCAAGGTGCCACAATGGGAACCTTGCAAGGCTGGTTTGGCGGAACCTATGATGGAGACGATTATGTTATTCAGGATGTGAATATTCAGGGTCATGATTCCTCCTGTACAGGCCTTTTCGGCATGGTATATGATGGAACCCTGAAGAACATTATCATGTATTCCCCCACCGATAAAGGCGTAGTTTCCAGTACTAAATCCACAGAAAAGAGTGGCAGCGCCTGGTATGCTATAGGTGGTCTGGTAGGCTTTGCGGCCACCGACCCAAATAAAGCACAGGCCAGCGCCATAGAGAACTGCTCCATTGCAGGCTATACCATTGAGGATCACCACGTCGGCGGAGGATCCTGGGGCGGCACGTGTATGGGCGGTCTTATCGGCGTGTCCTGTATGGAATTGAAGGG
>CAZCOE010000034.1:0-16737 GCA_964500525.1 uncultured Clostridia bacterium
TCAGCTTCTTAGCTCTGCTGGGATGACGCAGCTTGCGCAGTGCCTTTGCCTCAATCTGTCTGATACGCTCACGAGTTACGTTAAACTCCTTGCCTACCTCCTCCAGTGTTCTTGCCTTTCCGTCGTCCAGGCCAAAGCGCAGACGGAGAACCTTCTCCTCTCTGGGAGTCAGTGACTTGAGCACATCCGAAATCTGCTCCTTGAGCAACATAGTGGCAGCGGCATCGGAGGGTATGGGTGCATCCACATCCTGGATGAAATCTCCCAGATGGCTGTCCTCTTCCTCGCCGATAGGTGTCTCCAGAGAAATAGGATCCTGGCTCATCTTCATAATCTCCCGGATTTTATCCACAGGCATATTCATTTCCTTGGCAATTTCCTCAGGCAGAGGATCACGGCCCAGTTCCTGAACCAGCTGTCTGGAAACCCGGACCAGCTTATTAATTGTCTCAACCATATGGACAGGGATGCGGATTGTCCTGGCCTGGTCCGCAATTGCTCTGGTTATAGCTTGTCTGATCCACCATGTTGCGTAGGTAGAGAACTTGTATCCTCTCCTGTAGTCGAACTTCTCAACCGCCTTAATAAGTCCCAGATTGCCCTCCTGAATCAGATCCAGGAACTGCATGCCGCGGCCCACATGCCTCTTGGCAATGCTGACCACCAGACGCAAGTTGGCCTCAGCCAGCTTTTGCTTAGCCTCAACGTCTCCCGCCTCCATTTTCTTGGCCAGATTGATTTCTTCTTCTGCAGTAAGCAGGGGAACCTTGCCGATTTCCTTGAGATACATCCTGACGTGATCCTCAACGTTTATTCCGTCGGGAATGCCAATCTCAGGATTTTCCTCCGGAGTAACCTCCTCGATTTCGGCTATATCGGGCATGTCAGCCTCGTCAATATCGTCCAAGCCTCCCAAAACCGAGTCTGCATCTACAGACAAATCGTCTTCCACATCGCTTTCGGCCAATGTCCTGACCTCAGGCAAATCGTCCAGATCGTCTACTCCAACGCAGTCAATATCGTCATCGGCTATATTGTCGATATTTTCGTCGATGTTTGAGATATCCTCCTGGGTCACATCGATATCCAGATCCCCGGCATCATCCATCTCAATGGGAATGTTCTCACTGTCATAGACCAGCTCAATGCCCAGCTGCTCCAGGGTGTTATAGATGGCGGTCAGCTGTTCCTGAGACAATTTAGCCTCGCTTAATGTCTCATCCACCTCCTTGCATGACAGAGATCCCTTCTTTTGCCCCTGATTAATCAGGTTCTCAACCAACTCTTTACCTTTTTCAACTGTCAAGTCCATTAAATGAGCCTCCCTTATATTGACCTCTTGGCTATGGCAATCTCCATAGCCAAAGAAGCGATTTTAGTATTGATTTCTCTCACCTCTGCAGGCGTAATGTCACTTCGCTTAAGTTCTGCAGAGAGCCGATCCTTTTCTGCCCCAAGGTGCTTCACCCTGAGTTTTGCAGCCACTTCTCCGGCTGCAGCAACTATATCGTCACAGTCCTGGGTCTGATAAGCTGCCCCGGTTATTCCGGAAATCGCATCCGGGGACAACACCTGCATCAATGATGAAAGTGTTACCTCTCCTTCTGATCGATACTTGGCCTCAGCTGCCATATAGGCTGCGCGAACATCCTCATTATCAAAGAGTTCCGGACCCAAATGATTGACCTCTGTAAAACAGCTGTTGTCGGCACAGATCATAGACAGCAGCAAGTATTGCATTGGCACTGAGTCACCGGCCTGGGTAACCACCACAATATCCTCTTGAGATTGGGGCTTGTCCGGCTGCTGGCGGGAAGAATCCCTGAGCAAGCTTTCGTAATTCACTTGATATTTTGTCCCATATTGCCGGGCATATAACTCTCGCTCTGTTTCCGAGGACACAGTAGCCAGAACTCTGGATGTCTCTTTGAAAAATGCTGATCTGTTCTGTCTGATTGAGTCAGGATTATATTTTTTCTCCAACCGCTGAATCAAAAACTCGATGGCAGTAATGGAATCTTCCAGCAAGTGCAAAAATGCCTCTCTGCCCTTGGCCTTTATGTATTCGTCCGGGTCCTTGGAACCGGGAATAATGAGGACCCGGATATCGATGCCTGTCCTGCGGAATATGCCAATGGCCTTCTCTATGGCGTTCTGCCCTGCACCGTCCGCATCGTAGCTGATATATACACGGCTTGTCCTGCCTGCAATGAGTCTGGCCTGTTTCTCTGTCAGGGCTGTGCCCAGAGATGCAACCACGTTCTTGATACCTGCCTGATACAGGGATATACAGTCCATATATCCTTCTACCAATATAAGCCCCTCGGAAGCAAAGCTCTTTGCCACATTGAGGCCAAACAGGTTTACGCCCTTGGTATATACTGCCGTCTCCGGGGAGTTAATATACTTGGGCAGGGAATCGTCATATACCCGGCCGCCAAAGGCTATTACACGGCCCTTAACATCCAGTATGGGAAACATCAGTCGGTTCCGGAAGGCGTCACAGGGCTTGTCACTCTTGGTCCTTGTACATAGACGGGAGTCAAATATGTCCCTGTCGCTGTAGCCCAGACTGCTCAGATGCTTGTACAATGCATCCCAGCTGTCCGGCGCAGAGCCAATACCATAGGCCTTGACCGTTTCGTTGGACAGAGCCCTCCTGCGGACATAATTGATAGCATTATTGTCAGTATTCAGGTTTTTGTAGAAAAATCTTGCCGCTGCCCTGTTGATCTCATACATGGTGCGGGCTCGGGATTCTGCCTGGCTGTTGCCGCCGGCCTCGGGAGTAATCTCAATATTTGCCCTCTCGGCCAACATTTCCACGGCAGAGACAAAGTCCACCTTCTCATATTCCTGAATGAAGGTGAACACATTTCCCCCCTTGCCACAGCCAAAGCACTTGTAAATCTGCAGCTCCGGAGTGACTACAAAGGAGGGAGTCTTTTCATTATGAAAGGGACACAGCCCCTTGTATCGGCTGCCACTTCTGGTAAGCTTGACATACTGACCTACAACGTCAACTATATCGTTGGCTTCCCTTACTTTGTCAATTGTGGCGTCAGAATACTTCATTTTCCTTGGCTCCTTACAAGGGATTATTCGTAGGAAAATTGAAATATCCTTTTTTTTAATGGGATTTTAAATACTTATCTATTACAGATGCAATTGACTCATCCTTAACAATTATTGATACGCCTATTCTACGGTTTTGTGCCCTGGCATCATCGGAACTGCCTTGGGTAATAGGCCTCCATTGACCATAGGCAGTGGCCACCAGCTGATCCTGATATTCCGATGATAATTTACTATTGGTGCTGCACATATAGTCCAATACTGCCACTGCTCTCTTGGCAGACAACTCTCTGTTGTAGGAATTAGATCCGGTGTCGTCGGTGTGGCCTTCAATAACAATTGCATTGATGTACTGACCAACCTGGGAATCACCCAGGATAGCAACAAAGGCATTGGCCAGGCAATCCAGCAATTCACAGGCCTCAGGTCGAATGGCATAGGAATCCACATCGAACACCAGACTCTCATTAATCACAATCTGCGAGTTCTCTACAGAAATCAATGGCTTGCCGTCGGAGGCAGTGGATCCCATTTCCTTCTCAATGGCACTCACTATCTTCTCGTATACAGAGAGCCTGAGCAGTGCCACCTCCTGCAGGTCTCCCCTCAGTTTTTCCAATTCCGACAGCGCTGCCTGGAGTTCCAGCGTTTTGCCATAGTATTCCTCCTCCGACAGTACAGCATTTGCCTTCAATGTATCAATCAGCGCCTGCAGCTCCTCTGCCTTGAGATTGGAATTTGCCAATTGGTCATTTGCATCATCCAGGGAACTTACTGCCACACCCAGAGCATCCTCCGCAGCAGACAGCTGTCCCGACTTCATGCAGTTATTTATGTACAGCAATACCAGTACAAAGAATAGAATCAATACCATTCCCGACATTATGTCGGTAAATGAGGGCCAGAAGTTTTGCGGATCAGTTCCCGACAGCCGCCTGGTTGTTTTCTTCACTGGGCACTCTCCTCTCCTGTCTGATTGCAAAGGATGTATGATGCATAGTCGGTGTGTTGGCCTGCACCGGAGGCTCCTGTGACTTGGGTGGAATGGATAACAGGTTTGAACTCTTTGCCTTGACAGTGGGTTTCAGTTTCTCCAGGAATTCATCCAATGCCTTGCTTATTGCCACATATGTACGGGTATCGTTGCACTTGTACTCATCTGCCACCATGCTGAACAGGGTGTTGTCCAAATAGTCCTCCAGCTCTGTGATCATAGACAGTCTGGCTTCCTCTGCTCTGGATGTCACTCCGCTGATAGTTACAATTATTGAACAGAATACTCCCACCAGGCTGGTGGTAAAGGCCGTACCCATTCCGGACAGAGCCTCCATTATCCCCTCGCCTGCGTTTTGAAATATATTGGATATATCTCCTCCGGTTTGAAAGAATCCGGATATACTGCCTACAGATTGGGTCAGCCCAAGGAATGTGCCCATCAGGCCCATTATAATCATTGCAGAGCTTGCTGATTTGATGAATCTCTCCCCGGACAACAGACCCTTAAGATCCTTTTGAATGCATTTGTCAACCAGCACCGATGTATTGATGTCACTTCCGTTGACGCTGACACCCACCGTATACTCGTCCACCACGCCGTTAATGAATTCACTCTGAAAATTGCCATCCCTGCGGTAGTCCTTATTTCTGAGCTTCATCCTGATCAGGCCATATCCGGCCCTGACCTTGACTCCGCTGATAATTGTAATTGCAAAAATAATCAAAATTGCAGCAATAACTGCATATGCTTGGCCATCCAGGGATCTTAGCAGGTTGTATATTTGAGACATGGAATAATCCTCCTTTACAGATTCATTCTATGCCCCATGGACAAACATTATGATTGCTGAGAAAAAGGAAAACAGCGACAGGGAGAAGTTCCTTGCCGCCGTGTTTTTCATCTGCGATTACACTCACATTTTCTTTTTTTCTCCAGGATATGGAAGGCAACCATCAGCACACCCATAGTGAAGGCCGCAGAGATATAGTTGAATAACTTTTTCATCACGCTTCCCTCCTTCCACTGACTATTGTGAAATACAAGCTGGAGGTTATCTTATACACCATGGCATAGAAAATGCCAAAGATTACAAAGCAGGCCAGGCTTACAAGGACGCTCAGGAGGGTGTTGGTAAAGCCAAACAGCAGGAATATCTTGGCTATAAACGGGAAGGCAAATACATAATGTATGCCCGCCACCACAATTGGAGCAAAGAATACTGTAAGCATCTGGGAGTTGATACTCTTGCGGATATCCCTCTTAGTCATACCCACCTTCTGCATAATCTCAAAGCGGGAGTGATCCTCATATCCTTCGGAAATCTGCTTAAAGTAGATAATAAGGACCGTAGCCAGGAGAAATACGATACTCAGCATTATTCCCAGGAATAACAGGCTGCCGTACAGATCATAGAAGCCCTCCCGCTGTGCTTCACGGCTGCTGACCTCATAGTATACGATGTCGTTGTTGTCCCCATCCGATAGGTTTTTGAATATTTCTCTGATGTTCCATGTTGCATTCGCCTCCGCCTCAGATGACTCCACACTGAATCCGCAGCGCCAAAAGTACACCATGAGAGGATCGCCGGTGCTGTCCTTCATATCCCGGATGGGTTCAATAAAGCTGTATGGGTCCTTTACCACAAGGTAAACCGTAGGTGTCACCATGGCAAAGGTGTCTCCATCCAGTTTGAAATTGTCAAGCTGCTCCTTGACCCGGTATGTGTCCCCATACTCCATTGTAAATGTGTCCCATTGAATATCTATGCGCTGGCAATAGACAAAGCATTCCCTATCCCCCAGGGTTGCCTCGGTACCTAACATGTTGTTGTAATCCTCAAGGGAAATAACAGTCAGATATCCCAAATTGTCATAGTTACCAAAGGAGAAATCCTCAGTATCATCCACACTGATCTTAATGCCATCCTCTGTAATCAGTCCCGGGATTTCACAGGAACGAACTCCTGTCAGGTCAATATCTGCTCCGCTGTATACGCTGATTTTCTCCCTCAGCATATTCAGGTTTTCGTCTTCGATTCCCTGGATCCGGTTGTACTTTAAAGTGATATTAACGTCCTCCGGATATCTGTTCCTCAGGGAATCCTCCTCTCCAAAATATAAGCTGGTGGTAGATGAAATCATAACCATCACCATGGTAAAGAGGATGCAGATGGATGCCAGGCCTGCGCCGTTTCGCTTCATGCGGTATACCATAGATGATACTGACACAAAGTGGTTTGGCTTATAGTAATATCTCTTGTTCTTCTGGAGCAGCCTGCAGAACACCACAGAGCCGGAGATAAACAGCAGGTATGTTCCCAGTATGACAAATATTACCGCCACAAAGAATGTTAGAAGTGCAGTAAGCGGCTCCCTGATACTCACCGCAAGATAGTAGGCTATTCCCAAAAAGACAAGGCCGAAAAGGGCGTAGATCCAGGTGCGCTTAAGTATTCGTTCACCTACCTTGCTGGTCTGCATCAATTCAAGAGGCTTGGAGCGGCCAACCCTGATAAGTGAATTAAACAGCAGCAGCAGATAAATAGCTCCGAAAGCCAGTGGAGTCTCATATAGTGATACCAGCCCCACGCTCAAGTTAAATGTAACATCCATGTTCAGCAGGTTCAGCAGCACCAGCTCAGCAATTTTCGACAGAGCAATGCCTGCAAAAAGCCCTGCACCGATGGCAATAACAGCAACAAACAGGGATTCCCACACCATAATCCTGCTGAGATTCCGCTTATCCATGCCCAGGATATTATATAGTCCAAACTCCCGGTATCTCTGCTTAATCAAAAAGGAATTGGTATAAAACAGGAACAGCACCGAGAAAACCACCATTACAAAACATCCCAGGGGAAGGACTTGTTTTATCACCGAGCCTCCTGACATCCTGTCAAGTGCGGGGGTTTCAATGAGAAAGCTCAGAATATAATACATCATCACCATAACGGACCCGCTGAGGATGTATGGGAAATACAGCCGCTTGTTTTTGCGGATACCTTCCCAAGCCAATTTAGCATAAAAGCCTGTTCTCATTTTCTCTCACCACCTGTCGCCAGCATAGTCAGAGTATCGGAGATTTTCTGATACAGTTCCTCGTCGGTATTGTCCCCACGGTAGATTTGATGGAACACCTCCCCGTCCTTGATGAACAGCACCCGACTGGCGTGGCTTGCCGCCTTAACCGAGTGGGTAACCATCAGAATTGTCTGGCCTGTCCTGTTGATCTGGGCAAAGAGGCGGAGCAGTTCGTCGGTGGACTTAGAGTCAAGAGCTCCGGTGGGCTCGTCAGCCAAAATCAGCTTAGGATTGGCAATGAGTGCTCTGGCAACTGCAGCACGCTGCTTTTGACCGCCTGACACCTCATAGGGAAACTTCTTCAGCAATTCTGCAATGCCCAGCTGAGCAGCAATTACCTTGAGACGCTCCTGCATCTCTCTATGTCCCTTACCTGCCAACACCAATGGCAGATAGATATTATCCTCTATTGTAAATGTATCCAGCAGGTTGAACTCCTGAAAGACAAAGCCCAGATTATCCCGGCGGAATGCGGCCACCTGGGACTCCTTGATCTGAGTCAGGTCCTTTCCGTCCAGAATCACCGAGCCGGATGTAGGCTTGTCCAGAGCTGCCAGGATGTTCAGCAAGGTTGTCTTACCGGAACCGGACTCTCCCATAATGGCCACATATTCCCCCTGTTCCACGTTAAAGGTAACGCTTTTCAGGGCCTCAACCTTGTTCCCGCCAAAGCGGGTGGTATATATTTTCTGAATCCCGCTTACATTCAATATACTCATAGCAAAATACTCCTTTGTGATTTCTGTTATCATTATTGCAGGAGGAGCATGTCCATGAACATCGAAAGTGCTTACAAATGATGCCTGAAATCTAACAGTTTTGTAAGAAATAAGATACGGATTATTCTATTTCCAGTTTTGACTGGGCAAGGTCAATATCTATAGTGGTTCCCCGATCCATTTGGGATTGTGCGGTAATGGTATGTCCCAGATTATTGCAGATTCGCCGGCAGAGATACAGACCAATGCCGCTGGCCTTTTTGTCCGCCCGGCCGTTATATCCGGTGTATCCGTTTTCAAATATTCTGGGCAGATCCTCAGGTGCAATGCCAATGCCTGTATCGCGGATACGCAATGTCTTCTCATTCTCCATAGTGATGGTAATACTGCCTGCAGGTGTATATTTCAATGCATTGGACAATACCTGCTCAATCACAAAGGAGAGCCACTTTTCATCGGTAATAACAGTAGTATTCACCGGTTCATATACCAGACTCAGCTTGCGGCCGATAAATTCTGAGGAGAACTTCCTTACAGCGTTTTTGATTATCCTATCCAGGTCATATTCCTTGATCACATAATCAGTGCTCTCAGAAGTAAGTCTCAGGAATGTCAGCACCATTTCCACATATTGCTCGATGCGGTGCAAATCAGATGTGAGTGTACGGGACAGAGCTGAATCCTCGTTCTGCAAATGCAGTCGCATAGAGGCGATGGGAGTCTTGATCTGATGGGCCCACACGGTATAGTAATCTATCATTTCACCGTATTTTCGATTGGCCAGGGTGCGGTAATTATTATGTTCCTCACTGAGCAAACTCAAGATCTGCTGATAGTCCCTGTCCTTGATGCCATCTATCTTGGGCAGGGATTCTGCAATAATATCCGTTATACTGTGAATGCTGATCAGCACCCGGTGCTCCCGCCTGACTCGCAAAAAGTCAAATACCACAATCACAATGCCGAGGACAGCGCACAGGGCCCCCGGATAGATTACGGCTCCGATAGGCAGGTGGTAAAGGAAAAAGCTTACAGCAAAAATCCCGCAGAAGGCAGCACCCACAATGAATACTCTGCGGCACTGTCTGAGGTATTGTAAAAACAGTTTCATAGTGCCGCCTCAATTCTCAATGAGATATCCCACACCGAACTTGGTGGTAATAAATCCCTCAAGCCCTGCTTCGTCCAAACGCTTTCTGAGACGGCCCACATTTACGGACAGGGTATTCTCATCCACAAAACTGTCGGTCTCCCACAATTGTTCCATCAGTTTCTCACGGCTCACAACCTTGCCCTTGTTCTCCATAAGGATATGCAAAATGCGAAATTCGTTTTTGGAAAGGGGAATTCTCCGGTCATTATATGTAAGTGTATTGTCCCCGGTGTTAAGCAGGGCTCCGCAATGCTCCAGCACAGGAACAGAAGCTGCAAAGTCGTAGGTCCTGCGGAGCATTGCCTGGAGCTTGGCAATCAGCAGGCTTTGGTCAAAGGGCTTTGCAATAAAGTCATCGGCGCCCATATTCATAGCCATTACCATGTTCATATTGTCAGAGGCAGAGGATATAAAGATAATCGGCACCTTGGTCACCTTGCGGATCTCACTGCACCAATGGTAGCCGTTAAAGAAAGGCAGCCCTATATCCAGCAGAACTATATGGGGATCAAACTCTGCAAACTCAGTCATAACGTTCCGGAAGTTTTCAATACAATAGACCTGCAAATCCCACAGTTCTGCCTGGACCTTTACTGCCTCTGCTATTCCCTTGTCGTCCTCTATAATCAATAATCGGTACATAATCTCACCTTCGCCTTCAGTGCCTATGCTGGGTAAGTCAATATTATATCATACCCTTGCTGCTTTATCTGGTGACATCATAGAAAAAAACGGTGCAACCCGATTGGGGGATGCACCGTATCCTGCGAAAACTGTTTCCCTATAAGGGCTTGCCATAGCAGATGCTGACTCTGTAGTCATGTCTGCAGCCGGCAGGGAATTATTCCTCGTTCTCTTTCTCTGCTGCGGCAATAATCTTCTGTGCCTGGAAAGGAGGAACCTCCTCATATCTCTCAAAGTTGGTGGTATAGGAACCTCTGCCCTGGGTCATAGCTCTCAGATCCGTGGCGTACTTCATGACCTCAGACTCCGGAACCTCACCGATAACGCGGCACATACCGCCGCTAAGCTGATCCACGCCGATAACACGGCCGCGGCGCTTGTTCATATCGCCCATGATGTCTCCCTGGTTGTCTGTGGGAACAGTAACCTCAATATGGAGAACCGGCTCCAGCAATACGGGATTGGCACCGGTAAGCTGCTTGTATGCAAGGCTGGCAGCAACCTTAAAGGACATTTCGTTGGAGTCTACATCGTGGTAGGAACCATCCACCAAAGTGGCCTTGAGGCCAATCATAGGATATCCTGCCAAGACGCCCTTCTTTACACAATCCTGGAGACCCTTCTCTACCGCCGGGAAGTACTGCTTGGGTACAGAACCGCCGAACACGTTCTCCTGGAAGATCAGCTCGTCGCCATCGTGGGGCTCAAACTCAATCCATACGTCTCCGTACTGACCGTGACCACCGGACTGCTTCTTGTGCTTGCCTTGAACCTTGATCTTCTTCTTAATCTTCTCCCTGTAGGGAACCTTGGCCTCTGCAAGAGAAACGGAGACGCCAAACTTGTTCTTGAGCTTGGAGACGATAACGTCCATATGCTGATCACCCAGGCCGTAGATAACCATCTGGTGGGTCTCTGCATTGTTCTCGTACTTAAAGGTAGGATCTTCTTCCATGATTCTGGCAAATCCAATACCGATCTTCTCCTCATCGCCTCTGGATGCGGCAACAGCTGCCATACGCATATTGGGAATGGGGAATACGATCTTGTCAAGAACAGCAGGCTTGTTGATCTCGCAAAGTGTATCGTTGGTGGATGTGGCTACAAGCTTGGTTACGCAGCCAAAGTCACCGCAGTGCAGCTCAGTAACAGGCTCCTTGTTCTTGCCTCTCAGGCTGTAGAGGGATGATAGTCTCTCCTGCTTGCCGGATCTGGGATTATAGACTGTAGTATCTCCCTTGAGACATCCACTGTAAATTCTGAACATGGTCTGCTTGCCGAACTGATCGGAAACAGTCTTGTACACAAGAGCGGTGAAGGGCCCATTGTCGTTTGCGGGCAGCTGGATTTCCTCGCCGGTCTCGGGATTGACTGCATGAACTGTATCCAGTCTGTCCAGAGGAGAAGGCATATATGTAGCTATAGCATCCAGAATAACACCAATACCTACGTTATTAATTGCGGATGAGCACATAACCGGCATAACTGAACCGGCTCTCACTGCAGCGGTGAATCCTGTAACAAGCTCCTCGTGGGTGAACTCCTCGCCCTCAAAGTACTTGTTCATCAACTCCTCACTGGTCTCTGCTATGTACTCCTTAAGCTCCTCCCAAGTCTCGTCCACGTCGTCCTTGATGGAATCGGGAATCTCCATGGCCACAGGAGCTGCGTCTGTGTACTCGTATGCCTTGTTTGTAATAATATCTGCAAATGCCTTGAGCTTCTTGCCTTCCATAATGGGAAGCTGTGCAGGCTGAACGTTGTGGCCAAAGGTATCCTTCAACTCAGAAAGTACTCTGGCATAGTCTGCATTTTCCTCGTCCATCTTGGTTACAACAAATATAACGGACAGGCCCAGTTCACGGCAGCGCTTGACAGCCTTCTCGGTGCCAACCTCTACGCCGTTCTTGGCAGGGACGCATATAACTGCACTGCCTGAAACCTTAAGGGCAGCTGCAACCTCACCCTCATAATCAAAAAATCCGGGAGTGTCCAACAGGTTAATCTTAACACCCTTCCACTCACAGGCCAGCAGAGATGTAGAAACTGAGAATTTCCTCTTAATCTCCTCGGCGTCATAATCGCTGGCTGTGTTGCCGTCAGCCACCTTACCGATACGATCGATATGCTTGCAGCGATAGAGCATAGCCTCTGCAAGAGATGTTTTGCCGCTGCCTCCGTGACCCAGTAGACATACATTGCGGATTTGCTCAGTTGTGTAATTCTTCATCTGTTCCTCCATAATACGCGTTGTTGTTTAATGTCAATAAAGTTTGCCCTGAAAGGGCATCAACTTTGTATAATTTTATTTATATAAATTATGTTTGTCAACAATCTACCAATGACCGGGCCACATTTTTTATGCTAAACTCCCAGAGTATATTCCAGAGTGGAAAACGAAGCGAGTCCCCGCTTCGCCAATCGAGCATGGGAACATGGGGACCAGAACTCTTCACTCTTCACTCTTCACTCTTCACTCTTCAAAGGCGAAGCACCGCTTCGCCAAGTGAATAGTGTAGAGTGATGAGTGAAAAACTCTGGTCCCTATGTTCCCATGGTCATTTATTCAGTGAAAAGATAAGCGTGAAGAGTTTCCTATTCGGATTCTTAGGGCACCGCTTCGCCATTCGACCTCTGGAACGCAGGGTCCAGTTTTTCACTCTTCACTATTAACTTTTCACTGCTAAGCAAAGCTTCGCCTGTGCCCCGCTTTATCTTTCGATCTCTGGAACATGGGGGCCGAAACTCATCACCATTCACTATTCACTGATATAGTCGAGCAAAGGACCGTGGAGACCAGAGCTCTTCACTCATCACCATTCACTATTCACTGATATAGTCGAGCAAAGGACCGTGGAGACCAGAACTCTTCACTCATCACCATTCACTATTCACTGATATAGTCGAGCAAAGGAACATGGGGGCCGAAACTCTACACTCTTCACTGCTAAGCAAAGCTTCGCCATTCGACCGGATAATGGCCCCATTGCTGCAATCGGACTAAATCTCTGTAAAAAACAAGAGCTGAACGGCAAATACTGCCATCCAGCCCCATTTGTTGCTATTCTTTTGTCTTAAACCGGTTTATAGGCTGGTTCTTCACCACCTATCCCCTTTTATCACCTACAATTTACCTCAAGGAGTATTTCCTCCAGCTTTTTCAGCACACCCAGCCGCCAATATGGCTCCAACACCTCATGGGCCAATGCCTTTACCTCATCTCGACCATTGCCCACACAATAGAACCTGCCGGCTCCTGCACCCATTTCCAGGTCGTTAAGGTTGTCGCCAAACACCACAGTCTCCTCTCGCCGGATTCCGGTGAGCTCCTCAATTCTGGCAAGAGATGTGCCCTTGTTGACACCCGGCATAACTAGGTCTACCCATTGGTTGCCTGCCGGAGATATGTGCAGCTTGTCTCCCCATTTTTCATAGAACTCCATGGGCAAAGCTTTTTCTGCACTGGTGGGGTGATAAATGCCCATCTTGATGATCTGGTCCTCAGGGCACCTGTCAGGGTGATCCATAACAACAATATCGAACCGATAGCTATCCCTTAGCCACAGGTGCATGGGAGTGCCTTGAATGGGCACATAGCACAGCTCAGAACTATTGAGGGTCACATCAATCTGAGGGTCCCGAAGCCCGGCCAGATCTGCAAGAATGCTGTCGACCATATCCCGGGGTATCTGCTGATATGCATTTGTACGGCCATTCAGCCTGTATGTCGCGCCGCCATCCGCTATATAGTCCAGTCTGTTGCAGGTATTGGGAAACAGTTTCATGCAGCTCTTGTATTGACGTCCGCTGGCAATAACTACTCTGATGCCCTGATCTAAGAGCTGGGCAAATATTTCGTCGTATGCGGGATCGATGTCAAAAGTGCCGTCTTTGAGCAATGTGCCATCCACATCTGTGGCTATAAGCTTAACCATTAATTAGTCCTCCAAAAACAAATCCGGACACAACAATTACCATGTGAGTACATAAAGAAACCGAAAGTCCTGGAACCGGGGCTCTCGGCCTGGAAATTGCTGATTGTGTCCTTTCAAAAGCTGGCGCTGTACCCCAACAGAACCGGTGCTCTGCGGGAGAACATCCTAATCGCCAAAGTGTATGCTGAGTCCGCTGCCGCTGTTATTGTCATTATCTCCACTATCTATGGACAGATAGGGAGAAAGCTTTTGGGCGGTGTTGATCACAGGCATAGATTGGATAAATACTTTGCCGGGGCCGGTTACTCTTGTGTGGAATAACCCTTCTCCGCCAAAGAATACATTCTTAACGCCCTTTACAGTCTGAATATCCATAGTGCAGGTATCGGTCATTGCTGCCAGATATCCTGTATCGATAATGATGCTCTGGCCGGCGTCCAGATCGATTTCCTTGCAATATCCATCAATCTCCAGGAATACAATACCGTTTCCTGTGATCTTCTGCATAATAAAACCTTCTCCGCCAAAGAAGCCTCTGCTAAGTTTTTTCTGGAAATATACAGAGAGGTCTAACCCCTTTTCCATAGCGAGAAAGCCCCGCTTCTGAACAATGATACCGTTGCCATCGGTAACCTGGTACGGAATAATGGATCCTGGGAAACTTGAGGCGAAAGCAATCATTCCATTACCGCCTACAGCAGTATACTCGTTCATAAAAACCGATTCACCGGAGAACATTCTGCCAAATACCTTCTTAAGTCCGCCTCCTGAATTGGTTTCCATTTTCATATTAGGACTCATCCAGCTCATGGCGCCGCTCTCGGTGCAAAGTGTCTGACCGCTATCCGGATAACAAACTACAACCGGCAAATTGTTGCCTTCTATTTCATATCTAATCATGGAAACACCCTCTTTCTGTGGAATTCAGCATAATATTAACACATTTGCCGGATTTCATCTACACTATCGTTTCCTTTTAGAAGTCCGTTTTATGGGACACTACATGTTTTATTATACAGATATAAAATATTAATCCCGAAAGGAAGGCAATCATATGACGATTACCGAAGCACGCAGAATAGAGAGAGATTTCTATGACAACCCCAGTCCCACTGAGGACGATGTCTTTGCCTTCACCGAGGCAATGGATTATATCATTCAGAAAACAAAAGACCCAGATGCTATGCTGTCCCTGGGGGGTTACTATTACGACAAGCGCAATTTTGACCTGGCCCTGAAGTATTACGAGATGGCTGCAGAATACAAAAACCCCTCTGCCTACCAGGGGCTGGCGTACATATGGTACTATGGCAGAACCGGTACCAGAGATTATGAAAAGGCATTCAAATACTACAAATTGGCAAAGGACGCCGGCAGTATAGCAGCAGCATACAAGCTGGCCGACATGTACAAAAACGGCTATTATGTGGAGAAAGACTACGGAAAATACTGCGAGATCATTGAGGATCTGTATCCAAAAGTAAAGACTTCCACCTACCTGGGCGATCCCCTGCCGGAGATATTCACCCGTCTTGCAGGTATCCGCGCCGGACAGGGAAATATTGGGGAGGCAGTCCAACTGTACTGCTATGCCAAGGATTTTCTTGCCCAGCGCATCAGTTACAATTCCTTCTTTGGATATCTCAATATTATGATGTGGCTTGAGGATGACCTTTACAAGCTAATTGAGTTTGATAATGAAGACTTTGATTTCTACGATCTGTATTACCTGGCCAAGTCACCTGTTAAGGTCAGATTCTATTATGATGATAAGGAGCAGCTGTGGGAATCTGTTGAGGAAGATGGGGAGCTTGTCATCCATTTTAATGACAAGTGGTATAAGACCAGAAGTGACTTCTTTGCCAAGGCCCAGATCGATGACCTGCCGCTGACCCATATCTATGACGCGCTTTACGGATTCGAGGTGATCTTATAATGCAGCTTATCAAAATTACAGCAGGAGACTACACACAATACGAGGATTTGCTTTTGCGTCGTGATGAATTGGAAAAAGAGGCTGAACATATCCTGCACAGGTACATTCGAATCTTTGGAGATATTACAGCTGAGGTTTTCAAGCTGAAGATAGAGTGCATCGCCCTTAAAAAAACCATTTCTTATTGCATTTTGGCGCAAAACATGGGCGAACCCGTTGATATGGAGGAAATGCAGAGATACATTTCTGAAAAGATGGCCACTTATCAGGCCGAGCTTGATGAAATGCTGCATCAGAATCAATTATCCAAGAAGAGCAAGAGAATTTCTGCCTTTCAGGCCAGGGAAATAAAGCGGATTTACAGGAAGATTGCAAAGTTGCTCCACCCCGATATCAGCAATGTTACTGAAATCTACCCTCCCCTTGCCGATTTGTTCCAAAGGGTCCTTATTGCCTATCAATGCAATGACTATAAGGAGATCAAGGAATTAGAGGTTCTGGTAAATCGCGCTTTGGAGGATATTGGCGAGGAGAAGTTTCAGGTGGTTATTCCAGACATCGGATCTAAAATCATAGATCTGGAGGAAGAAATAGAGTGCATTACAACCACTGAACCCTATATCTATCACGAGCTGCTTAACAATCCTGACAATGTGGAGCAGAAAATGAATGAGTTCATTGAAGAACGGACCTCGTATATCGATTATAAAAGCAGATTGGAAGCAAAGCTGAAGGAAGTACAGGAGCAATAAAATGTCTGATAATGAATTGATGGTACATAAAGGAGACCTGGTCTCCGTGATTGGAAATAAGGGCCTTGATTCGGTAATCAAACCTCTTTCTCAGGAGATTCACCTATTCGACTCCTATGTGGCTGGGACCTCCTATTTGAAGGATAACTCTGTGCTTGAGAGCATAAATGTGGGTGACATTCTCTCATTGCAAAGGGAGGACAACAAATTCGACAGCAATGCTATTTTGGTGCTGAACGGTGACAAGAAGAAAATCGGCTACGTCCCGGAGAAGGACAACATTGTATTTGCCCGGCTAATGGATGCCGGCAAGCTGCTTACTGCCAAAATAAGCCGGATTACCCGGAATGGATCCTTCACTCAAATTCATATAGGCATCTATCTGGTGGACTTTTAATTGTGGATT
>CAZCOE010000035.1:0-38356 GCA_964500525.1 uncultured Clostridia bacterium
AGGGTGTTTACAGGGGGTAACAAAACGGGTAAATGGTTAATGAAGTATTCTGATATTCAAGGATTAACCCCCTCACAAATCCAAGGTAAATTTGCATTACCAAAGACTCCAACACACTATTGTTTCGTGACTGTGCCAACAGGTACATTTGTTTATGTAGGTGTGGTTAATCAGACTACTATTAACGGCACGTTACAATATGAACTAGAAGAATTCATACCTACAACATCTTTCGGAACAGAAATACCGTTGCCATAAGGAGGGAAAAATGTATATTAGCGTTCATACGATTACAAACGGAAACAAACGCATCACATTTGAAATTGAATCAGAGGGGCTTTATAAAATACATTGTTCTTCGGGATTATGTATTGAAGTGCCTGATATGATATGCCAGATTTGCATTCTAGATGATTATTTTATTATAGAAACAGAGGATCGAGATTTTAGAAATGGTATTCGCCCGGTTCCATTTAGAAAGGATGACAGGAGCGAAAACAATGTTTTAGCCTTCGATTCAAAAGGCAATTTTCTATGGAATATTGGAAGTATTGTGGGAGACATTAAATTGGCATTTGACAACATTTACTGTATTTTTAAATCGGAGGCCAAGGATGTTTTTGGTATTACACAGCCTGACATACCGGATGTTTTGCTTCATTGTACAGCAGCTGGGTGGACATTCATAATTGATATAGAGAAAAGAAAACTTTTGCGTAAAATAGGCGGCATGGTTAGGTAGGATGCAAAGTGAAGAGTGTCCCTTTGATTTCCATGTCACTTTGCTCGATTTTGCTAATTCAGGGTCACATTTGTGGCCCTTTCTCTTTGGCCGCGGTTGGCTGTTGTCAGGATAAGTCGAACCTTTACATATCGAGGCTAATGTGATACAAATTGTAACCAAAGGACACATAGGCGAAGCAAGCTTCGCAATGGAAAATGAATCGTGAAAAGTCATGGTGGCCACGTTCCTTTGATTGCCCATAGGAACACACCACCACTTCGGTTTCTTAGGGCACCGCTTCATAGTTCGACCATAGGACCATAGGGACCAGAACTCTTCACTCTTCACTCTTCACTATTCACTATTCACTATTCACTGAACTACTGGAGGACCCATATGTTAGACAAGAGATTACTGGAGGATGTTTTAGCCAGGACCATGTCCACCGGCGCAGACTTCGCAGAGATTTTTGTGGATTACACCCGGAACAACAACATCAATATGATTGGTGGCAGAGTAGATTCCATTACGGACAGCACCGTTTCCGGTGTGGGTATCAGGGCATTCCTTGGCCTACGTAGTGTTTCCGCATCTACCACGGATTTGACCAGAGAGGGGCTGATGCTCTGCGCAGACAATGTGGCAGGAGCTATTTCAGAGGGCAAGGAGGAGATTAAGATTCACCTCACTTCCAGGATTTTCCCCAATATTCACCCGGTCAAGATCGTTCCCGACACGGAATTCAAGAGCGTTAAGATCGATTTGCTCAAGAGAGCATATTTTGCAGCCAAGGAGTATGACCCTGCGATTGTGCAGGTTTCAGCCAGCCTGTTGGATGTGGATCATCGGATTCAGATTGCCAACAGCGAGGGCCTTTTTACAGAGGACAGACAGATTCGCACCAGAATGTATGTATCTGCAATTGCAGAGAGAGACGGCCAGAGATCCAATGGCCGATGCTCACCGGGACGCCGTATGGGGCTTGAGGTTTTCGACATTTTCCAGCCTGAGGATATTGCCAGAGAGGCTGCCCGGGAGGCTATGGTTAAGCTTACGGCCGATTATGCCCCCGGCGGCAAGATGACCGTGGCTATTGAGAACGGATTTGGCGGTGTTATTTTCCACGAGGCCTGCGGACATTCACTGGAGGCAACCAGTGTGGCCAAGGGTACATCCCAGATGTGCGGCAAGCTGGGTCAGCAGATTGCCAACCCCAAGGTTACAGCCATTGACGACGGCACCATTCCCAACGCATGGGGTTCCATCAATATTGACGACGAGGGCACACCCTCTCAGCGCAACGTACTCATCGAGAACGGCATTCTCAAGACATATATGATTGACCGCTTTAACGGCCGCCGCATGGGCATGGCCTCCACAGGCAGCGCCAGACGTCAGAGCTATGAATACGAGCCCACATCCCGTATGACAAATACCATGATATGCAACGGCCCCGACAGGAACGAGGACATTATTGCATCCATTGAATATGGACTATATGCAGCCAAGATGGGCGGAGGTTCCGTAAATCCCATGACCGGCGCTTTTAACTTCGCAGTTGAGGAGGGCTACATGGTCCGGAATGGCAAGATCTGCGAGGCAGTCAAGGGCGCATCCCTTATCGGAACCGGATCCGAGATACTCCACGAGATAGACATGGTGGGACAGAACCTGGCTACCGGACAGGGCATGTGCGGCTCAAACAGCGGATCTATTCCTACAGACGTGGGACAGCCCCTTATCAGGGTTCACTCCATCACTGTAGGCGGACGGGCATAACAGGGAGGACAGTATAATGACATACCAGAGAATTGTTGAAATAGTTAAGCAGATTACGGCCCAGATGGGCATTACAGAATACGAGCTGTATTATGATGCATCCTCTAACATGGGATGCGAGACCTTCCGTCAGGAGATCGACAGCTTCACCAGCGGCGCATCCTGCACCATGCAGATGAGAGTAGTTAAGGATGGCAAGCTGGGCGTTGCCACCACAGAGCTGGTATCTGAGGAGGAGATTGAGGCATTGATTGCCAGAGCAGCAGAGAACGCCGCTGTCACAGACAACGATGACAAGCCCCTGCTGTATCCGGGCGGAGCACAGTACAGGCCGGTGCCGGAATGCCCTGACAATGTGGTCACATCCGCAGAGCTCAAGGCCTTTGCCCTGGAGGGAGCCAGGATATTGTACGACACAGACGAGAGAATGTCCGACGGCACAGAATGTTCAGCTGAGGTGTGGCACTCCGAGGAGCATATCTTGAATTCCAATGGGCTTAACCTGTCCCGCAAGGGTTCCGGATGCCTGTCATATTTGGCGGCAGCCCTGGACAATTCCTCAGAAAAGCAAATGGACTACAAGGTCTTCAGGACCGCCTTTGACGAAATCGACAGAGAGGCAGAGGCCAAGGAGATTGCCGAGACTGCCGCATCCAAGTTTGGTGCAGGCCTGGTCAAGACAGGTCACTATGACATAGTGATTGACAGACAGGCTATGATGCAGATTTTGAGCACGTTCCTGCCATCCTTCTATGCGGACAATGTGCAGAAGGGCCTTTCCGCCCTGAACAAATCAGCCCTGGGCACAGATATAGCATCGCCTAAGGTGACAATTACCGACGATCCATTCCTTCCGGGAAACATGCTGCATATGGCATTTGACGGAGAGGGCGTCCCCACATATACCAAGAACATTATCGAGAATGGCCGGCTCAAGCTGTTCCTCCACAATCTGACTACAGCCCTTAAGGATGGAGTAGAGTCCACAGGCAATGGACAGCGCAGCGGATCCAAGATTACAACAGGAGTATATAACCTGCTTATTCAGCCGGGCACAGTGTCCAAGGATGAGCTGCTGGCCATGGCAGACGGCGGCATCTACGTCACTGAGATGAAGGGATTCCACGCCGGCGCAGACCTTACTACAGGGGATTTCTCCATCGAGAGCGCAGGATACCTTATTGAGGATGGCCGGGTAGGCAAGGCAGTCAAGTCCTTTACCGTAGCAGGCAATTTCTTTGATCTGCTTAAGAATATAGAGGAACTGGACGACAACCTGGATACAAAAGGCCATGCATACAGGCGTATTATGTGTCCCGACGTGCTGGTTCCCAGTGTGTCCATTGCAGGAGAATAGTTTATACAATTTATAGTTAAATCGGTGCACCATGGAGGATTCAATTAACAAAAACAAGGGATTGTTCCGCCATCTGTTGCCCTGCGTCAAGGGATTCTGGCTTCCGGCAATTCTATCTCCCATAGCTATGCTGTTGGAGGTGTCCATGGAGGTTTTGATACCTCGGTTTATGTCGGCAATTGTAGATGGCGGACTGTATAGATACGAGGATTATGCACTTTCTGACTACTTTAGCCAGGAATTATTTGCCAACCCTGCTAAATTTGTGTTGACCTTGGGAACAATCATGGTCATTATTGCCCTGATGTCCCTGGGCTTTGGCTGTGTGGGTGCCAGGGCATCCGCCTTGGCAGGAACGGGTTTTGCCATGAATCTTCGCAGAAAATTGCTGGCCAAGATTCAGGACTTTTCCTTTGCCAATACAGACAAATTCTCCACATCCTCTCTGGTAATGCGCTGCACCACAGACGTGAATGCAGTGCAGATGACATTCCAGATGGTTATCCGCATGATGGTCAGAGCTCCCGTAATGTTGATACTGGCTGCAAATATGGCATTCAATATCAACGTAAGACTGGCCCTGGTTTTCGTGGTAGGGGTTCCGTTTCTGATCTTCTCACTGCTGATTTTGCTGAGGAAGGCAAAGCCCAGATTCAAGGCCATGCTGAAAAAGTACGACAGCCTTAATTCCGCCGTCCGGGAGAACCTGGTGGCATCCAGAGTGGTCAAGGCCTATGTGCGGGAGGACTACGAAAAGGACAAGTTTGACAGGGCAGCCAGGGAATTGAAACAATCTCAGCTCATGGCGGAGAAGATTTTTACTATCTCCGGCCCTATTCAGATGTCAATTATGTGGATGTGCACCATTATCGTGCTGCTGCTGGGCAGCAGGGAGATTATCTTCGGCAGCACAGGATTGCACACCGGAGAACTGATCAGCCTTGTTACATATACAGGCCAGGTTATTGGCGCTCTCACAACCATTTCCTTTATGACAGTCAACTTCTCCAGAACCCACGAGTCCCTGATCCGCATCAACCAGGTAATGGACGAGAGAATAGACGTGGTAGGTGCAGATACGGACTACACTGTAGAATCCGGCAGCATCGATTTTGACAATGTCTCATTCAGCTACTCCGGCAGTTCCGACAACCTGGCTCTTGAGAATATCGACCTGCATATCAAGGCAGGAGAGACAGTGGGCATTATCGGCAGTACCGGCGACGGCAAGTCCACCTTGGTGAGCCTGATTCCCAGATTCTATGACGTGCTGTCCGGCAGTGTTTGTGTAGGCGGCAGAGATGTGAAGGAATACTCCCTGAAGCATTTGAGGGATGGAGTTTCCATGGTGCTGCAGAACGGCTCCCTGTTTTCAGGCACCATTGAGTCCAACCTGAGGTGGGGTAACGACCATGCCACCCGGGAGCAGATAGAGCAGGCAGCCCAGGCAGCCCAGGCCCACGAATTCATTACATCCTTCCCGGACGGATACAACACGGAGCTGGGACAGTCAGGGGTAAACCTGTCCGGGGGACAGAAACAGCGCCTGTGCATAGCCAGAGCCTTGATTAAGGAACCCAAAATCCTTATATTGGATGATTCCACCAGCGCAGTGGATACTGCAACAGATCGTAAGATCCGCAGCGCCATGGCCAATATTCTGCCGAACACAACCAAGATTATAATTGCCCAGCGCATTGCCTCTGTTATCCATGCTGACAAGATTGTGGTAATGGATAAGGGCCACATCAGCGACGTGGGAACCCATCAGGAGCTGATTCAGAGAAGTGAGATTTATCGGGATGTCTATGAGGCCCAGATAAACGGTCAGGACTCTCAGCAGGGAGGTGAAGACCATGCCTAGGAATATGGACAAGCTCAGCGGGTATTCCAAGCCCCGGAATCCCATGAGTACTCTATGGAGGCTGCTCAGATACTTCAAGAATTGCAGGAGCACAGTTGTGTTTGCCCTGATAGCCATTGTGATCTACTCAGCTGCTACCATCGGCGCCTCCTATTGCATGAAGCCCCTGGTCACGTTTATGGAGGTCAATGGAATAACACCCAATCAGGCATATGCCAAGTGCGTTGCACTGCTGATTGGCATGGCATTTATATACGTTACGGCAGTAATTACCAACTACCTGCTCAATTTGCTGATGCTCAAATGCTCCACCCAGATACAGCAGGATCTGCGCATTGAGATGTTCAGCCACATGCAGGACATGCCCATACGCTTTTTCGATTCCAGAACCCATGGCGAGCTGATGAGCTACTTCACCAACGACATTGACGCTGTCAGTGACTTGCTCAGGCACAGCATTACCCAGATGCTGATTTCCAGCACATCTCTGGTGGGCACAATCGCCTTGATGCTGATCCTGTCACCGGGACTGTTCCTGATCATGGTTGTGTTGGCAGTGGTAGACATCTTCCTGGTCAGGAAAATCGGCTCTGCCAGCAGCAAGAATTACAAGGCCCAGCAGCAGGCTGTATCCAAGGTAAACGGATACATCGAGGAAATGGTTTCAGGCCAGCGAGAGGTAAAAGTGTTTACTCGGGAGAAGCAGGTCATGGAAGACTTTGACCCCATGAACCGGGAACTCCGCAGCAGAGCCAAGAATGCAGTTACATTTGCATCCATTATGGGACCAATCATGAACAACCTGTCCCATATTTTCTACGCAATTACCACAGCTGTAGGTGTTCTGCTGCTTACAGGTGAGAACGCAGCAGGTATTTTGATTGCATTCCTGCAGTATATCCGCAACTTCGCAGACCGGGTATCCCAGATTTCCGAGCAATTCAACGCCATAGTATTGGCATTGGCAGGTGCTGAGAGAGTATTCGGGATTATCGATACTCCCATTGAGGAGGACCATGGCACCGTCACATTGGTAAACGTGGAACCATACCGGGAGGATGGTACAGGTCTGGTGGAGACCGGGGAACACACCGGCAGATGGGCATGGAAGGTGCCTGATCCGGAGAATACAGGTGCATTCAATCTGGTAGAGCTCAAGGGAGATGTGCGTTTCCAGGATGTAACATTCAGCTACGACGGCAAGAAAGTTGTGCTGAAAAACGTGTCACTCTATGCTAAACCGGGACAGAAAATTGCATTTGTAGGATCCACAGGAGCGGGCAAGACCACCATAACCAACCTGCTCAACAGGTTCTACAATATAGAGCAGGGCAGAATCACCTACGACGGCATTGATATCAAGGATATTTGCAAGGCGGACCTGAGGCGCTCTCTGGGAATGGTATTGCAGGATACCCACCTGTTTACCGGAACGGTTATGGATAACATCCGCTACGGCAGAATAGACGCCACCGATGAGGAGTGTATAGAGGCGGCCAAGATTGCCAATGCCCACTACTTTATCACCCGTCTGCCCCAGGGCTATGATACCATGATCCACTCCGACGGAGCCAACCTGTCTCAGGGTCAGAGGCAGCTGTTGGCAATTGCCAGAGCGGCAGTATCCAACCCTCCCGTACTCATACTGGACGAGGCCACCAGTTCCGTGGACACCAGAACAGAGAAACTTATCGAGCAGGGCATGGACGAATTGATGGCAGGCAGGACAGTATTTGTCATTGCCCACAGACTTTCTACAGTCAGAAACGCCAATGCGATTATGGTGCTGGAAAATGGCAATATTATTGAGAGAGGAGATCATTCGGATCTGCTGGAGGCCAAGGGAAGATACTACCAGCTGTATACCGGAATGTTCGAACTCAGCTAGTTAGGCTGCGACAGTCCCAGACAAACTTCATCTAAGGACTTTACGCAAAACTGATTAGCATTTATACTAAATACAATACATTGGATTGGAGAGGCAATATGAGGCTTACCAATAGGGGCAAGATATTCTTTACGGCTCTTGCAATTATCACACTATCGATCATTATCATTATTGTAGCCGTTTCCGGCAGAGGCAGCGACAGGGCCATGCAGGTGTCTGCCTGCAACAATGCCGAGGCATATGTTTACAGAGGCGACAAGACATTCGTGGCCAGCCAGGGCATGGCTCTGGAGACCGGCGACCGCATATCTGTCAAGAGCGGCAATATTGTCCTCTTAATAGACAGCGGCGTATATACTACAGTGTATGGCAATACAGACATTGTTCTGGAGGCCAAGGGCAAGGCTGATGATGGAACCATCACAGCCGACATCTCCAATGGCGAGATCTTTGTCAACATAAATGAGGATATGGGACAGGGCACATATGTGTGCACTACGAAAAGCGCAACCATTACCGGCCAGAGCTATTCTTCATTTGTTGTCACAGTTGATGCCATGACCGACTTGGAGACTACCAGGATCCATGTATTGAACAACACTGCCACCTTCAAGATGAATGCCACCAAGCTTAACGCCGAGGTGACCCAGTCAGTTCCCTCCGGATATACCATGGAGACAGGATATGTGACCACCACCGGCAAGTGCGAGATAAAGGAAAGTGTCCTTGGGGACGTATCCAAGCTGTCATTGCAGGCTGCCCAGTCTGTCTATGACGCTCAGGGTCAGGGACAGCTCAGTTCCGTATATTCCCAGGCAGCCCTGGCTGACAGGATTGCCCAGGGAGGAGTTCAGGTTACTGAGGGCAATCCCTCAGGAGGCAATGGGACTCCTACGCCGCCTCCGGCCACCACATCTCCCGAGCCTCCGGAGGATACTACAGGTGGGATCGTCATCATCACCGGTGATGTAAACTGCACCCACGACTACAAGGTTGACGACAGACAGTCCAAGGACGCCACCTGCGTTGCAGATGGATACAAGTACCACGAATGCTCCAAGTGCGGCAGCTCCTATCTGGAGACAATTCCCAAGTCCCGGGGAGAGCATAAATATGACAGCGGAGTGCACACCGACGGGGACTGCACCAAGGCAGGCTATACCACATACAAATGCACCCTTTGCAGCAACACCAAGGTAGAAAACGATACTACTCCTGCAGACCACACCTATGACAGCGGAGTACACACCGACGGCGATTGCACCAAGTTTGGCTTTACCACATACAAGTGTACGAAGTGCGGCGAGACCAAGGTTGTTAACGATACTGCCAAGGGCAATCACAAGAAGGTAGAGACCGTTGTGTCCGCTGCCAACTGCACGGAGGTTTCATACACAGTTGTTACCTGTGAGAATTGCGACCATAGAGAAGTTGTCTATGGCGCTGCCGGCCCCCACGTCTATGGGGATGACCATCTATGTGATTATTGTGAGACACCGGAGCCCGGATTTACTCCGCCGGCACCCACAGACCAGCCCACCACTGACCCAACTGCTGAGCCCAGTGCAGAGCCGACTGCTGCCCCCACCGCCGCTCCAACCCAAGGACAATAGAGCGAGGGCGCAAACTTCCATGATATATGTTTTGTACAATCCCTATTGCAATATGGGAGATAATGATAAGCAGATTAATGATGTTATGGAGAAGTATTCATCACTCCCTGCCCGGCTTATGTCGGTCGTGGATGTGGATGATCCCATAGAGTTCTTCAAGAGGCAGGAGCCCGGAGATGAAACCATATTGCTGGGAGGCGACGGCACTCTCAATTGCATGGTAAATGCGCTGGATGGCTACGTCCCCGACAACAAGCTCTGGCTGTACAAGGCCGGAACCGGCAACGATTTTATTAACGATGTGTGGGGCGGAAACGCCCCCGACGGCACGCTCATTCAGATTAATGACTATATCAGAGACCTGCCTGAGGTGGTGATAAAGGGCAAGAAGTATAGATTCGTCAACAACTGCGCCTATGGCATTGACGGCAAGGTATGCCGTGTAGGGGATGAGCTCAGGGCCAAGCATAAGCGCAAGATGAACTATACCCTGCTGGCAGTGAAAATACTGCTGACCTACAAGCGGTCCAATGCCAAGGTTACGGTAGATGGCGTTACATATGAGTTCAAGAATGTATGGCTTGCTCCCACCATGAACGGCAGATTTTTCGGCGGCGGCATGAAGGTAGCACCCATGCAGGACAGAAACAGCGATGATCTCACATTGGTTATATTCCATTCCGCCAACCTGCTCAGGACGCTGACCATATTCCCCAGAATATTCACCGGTTCCCACGTTAAGTTCAAGAAATACTTTGCCTCATTCCATGGCAAGGAGATTTCAGTGGAATACGACCGGCCCCAGGACGTTCAGATTGATGGAGAAGTAATACCGGATGTGCTGTCCTATTCCGCAGTGAAACAGCCTGTATTGGTCCACAGCTGATACCCTGCATACATAGCATAAGTAAAAAAGCGGCGTCTTCTGTAGTGAAGGTGCCGCTTTTAAGTGCCGTAAAACAGGTGCTATTTTTTCCCCTTGGACAGCAGGTTCTCTCTGATTTCCCTGATGGTGGATTCAATCATGCCGGTCAGGGTTTGTTTTCCCTCCCGGAACAGGGCAGCCAACTTGTCATTTACAAATTTCCGCTTGGCGGAATCCACGTTGGCCAGAGCCCGGAGAAATTTGCGCTTGTCTCTGTTGAGCTCATCCAAGGTGGTGGCGTCGGAGGAGAAGAGAATGTCGAAAAATGTGTCGGTGAACTCACGCTTTTGCTCATCGTCCATGGAGGCAAGCCAGGCGTTTACAGTGCGGTTCATCAGGATGCTCTCATCGGATAGCCCCTGGGAGCGGACAAATCCGGGTCCGATTACCTGCCAGGTACAGCCGTCATGCTGCAGCAGTCCCTTGCTGGAACTGGCCACAACAATGTGGTCCTCCAAATGCTCCAGCAGCATGCCGACGATAGAGTCCTGGGGCACAATACTGACTACCCGATCCTGGACCGCCAGATACTCCGATGTGGACAGGAATCCCTTGGTGAATCCCGGCCCGTCGTAGCTGTATGCATTGATAAGGCGCTTGCGAGCCTTGGCAGAACATTTGGCAGCAGCATATACAGCCAGATTGCCACCCTTGGAATGGCCACCCAGTATCAGTTTGCTGCGAGTATGTTGGGCCACCCGGTTTACGTAGTCCACGGCAGTGTATTGAGCCGGAACCTCCTGGGACAGGGCCATGTTGAAATCCTCTTTCCATCCGATAAGTGTGTCGTCTGTGCCTCGGTACGATACAAAGGTGGTCTTGGAATCAATATCTATGCATACGGCAGAGAATTGAATCTCGGTACCTATGTCGATGTCGTTGACGTAGCCCCACATGGGCATATCCTTGAACCTGGGAGAGTCTGCCATGCGCTTGGCCATATCCAAAATGGCGTTGGGCAGCACCAGTCCCAGGGACAGATCCTGGCCATCCCGCTGCCCAAAGTAGCGGGTAACAGCGTCGGAGATCGTAACGGGTTCAGCCTCCATATCCGAGGAGATAATGTCAGAGAAGTCCAGATAGGCCAACTCCGACAGTATCAGGAAGTCCACCTCGTTGGCAGGGGATACTGGGATTGGCAGATCTCCTCTCCAATCGATGTAGTCTATTATGTTAGCCATGGCAGTACCTCCTTACCCGGGGAATAAAAACCGACCCACCTGTAGATGGCGGGTCGGACAAAAACCTATAAAAATTAGTAATTTGTAGCTTTGAGCTCAAAGTATGATTGAGGATGGGAGCAAACAGGGCATACCTGAGGTGCAGTCCTTCCAAAATGGACGTGACCGCAGTTCCTGCAGATCCACATCATGTCTCCATCCTTGGAGAATACCAGGCCGTCCTCGATGTTGGCCAGCAGCTTCTTGTAGCGCTCATCGTGCTCCTTCTCAATAGCAGCAACGCCCTCCATCAACTCTGCAATCTTGTCAAAGCCCTCCTCACGGGCAACCTTGGCAAACTCGGGATACATGGAAGTCCACTCCTCGTGCTCTCCTGCAGCAGCCGCCTTAAGGTTATCAGGTGTAGATCCAATGCCGGCAACCAGCTTGTACCACATCTTGGCATGCTCCTTCTCGTTCTCTGCTGTCTCTGTGAAGATAGCTGCAATCTGCTCATAGCCGTCCTTCTTGGCCTTAGATGCAAAATAGGTATATTTGTTACGTGCCTGTGATTCGCCGGCGAAGGCAGCCCACAGGTTGGCTTCTGTTCTTGATCCCTTTAACTCCATGTCGTTAACCTCCATAAAATATTCTTCGAAACGATCTCGACAGGTAGATTTTAACATACAAATTATAGGCAGAAAAGCCTTATTTTATTCCCGTGCATCTGATTTTTTTGTGAATTTTCAGGCTGCTCTTGCGCCGGTGCAATGAAAGGAAATATACTCATAGTACATTCACCGGGAGGCATAAAATGGAAAGGACAACATTGGCCTATCTGCGCCGCAATGGCAACTACCTGATGCTGCATCGTACAGGCAAAATCGGAGATATAAACAGCGGCAAATGGCTGGGTGTAGGAGGACATTTTGAGCAGGGAGAGACTGCTGAAATGTGCATCCGCAGGGAGATATTGGAGGAGACAGGTTTCACCCCAGGGCGGTTGGTGTTCTGCGGACAGGTGTTCTTCGATTCCGACTCCTACCCGCCGGAAATAATGTATCTGTACGTATGTGACGATTTCTCCGGAGATATGATCCAATGCGACGAGGGGGAATTGGCTTGGATCCCCGAGAACATGCTGGGCCAGCTGCCCATGTGGGAGGGAGACTCTGTCTTTCTGAACCTGATTAAGCAGGGACAAACCAACTTCTATCTGCATCTGATCTATGAGGGCAGCAGGTTGAAGACATACCGGATCAGGGATCTGAATTGACCTGCCGGAGCAGTCTTATTTTTGTATAAAAATTCCCTGACCACGGTGGAAAACTTGGCCAAAATACTGATTGACACCGGAGGGACAAGAGGGTAGACTTTAGGCAGTTAATCATGGCTAACTTCTTGATGAGGTACATACATATGACATTGGACAAGATGCAAATCGGTTCTACTGCCACCGTTACGGCAGTTCGAGGAGAAGGAGAGCTCAGGTGCCGCCTGTTGGATATGGGTATTATACCCGGCACCGAGATTACATTGACCAAGATCGCACCTATGGGAGACCCCCTGGAGCTGAGGCTCAGAGGATATGTGCTGACACTTCGCAAGGAGGATGCTGCCAATATTGATATGACGGACAACAGGGGAGGTAAGACAGTATGATTTTTGCCCTGGTAGGTAATCAAAACAGCGGCAAGACCACCCTGTTTAATCAATTAACCGGCTCTAACCAACATGTAGGCAATTTCCCGGGTGTCACAGTGGACAGCAAAATGGGACAGGTTCGCAATGTTAAGAACTGTCAAGTGGTGGATCTGCCCGGTATATATTCCCTCCGTCCATATACCAATGAGGAAATTGTCACCAGGGACTTTATCCTGAACGAAAAGCCCAACGGCATCATCAACATAATCGACGCAACAAATATCGAGCGAAACCTGTATCTCACATTGCAGCTCATCGAAATGGGGCTGCCCATGGTGATTGCCCTCAATATGATGGATGAGGTTCGGGGCAATGGAGGCTCAGTCAATACCCAGGCCATGTCCCAGGAGCTGGGAGTGCCTGTAATACCCATCAGCGCCGCCAGAAACGAGGGTATCGACGACCTGGTCAAGATGGCTGTAAACATAGTGGAGAATCGCATTTGCCCTACCAGGGTGGACTTTTGCAAACAGGGCCCTGTTCACAGATGTATACATGCGGTATCCCATCACGTAGAGGATCACGCGGAGCGGGCAGGCATTTCCCCCCGATTTGCCGGCACCAAGCTGGTAGAGGATGACAAGCTGATTGAGGCCAGATTGGGCCTTAATGAAAATGAAATAGATATGATCGGCCACTCCATCAAGGAGATGGAGGACGAGACCGGCATGGACAGAAATGCTGCCCTGGCGGAGATGAGATATACCTTCATCGAGGGTGTATGCAGCCGCACTGTGGTCAAGAGCCATGAGAGCAAGGAACACCGCCGCAGCGTCAGGATCGATAATGTGCTGACCAACAGGTATTTGGCCATACCTCTGTTTATAGTGATTATGCTGTGCATGTTCTGGCTGTCCTTTGAGGTTATTGGCGCCGCCCTGGAGGATCTCATGGGGTTGGGCATCCAGTGGCTCACAGATCTGGTAGACGGCCTGCTGACCAGTTACAGAATCAACCCTGTAGTACATAGCCTGGTTATTGACGGCGTCTTTGCGGGAGTAGGCGGCGTGCTTACATTCCTGCCCATTATTGTCACATTGTTCTTCTTCCTGTCTATCCTGGAGGATACGGGATACATGGCCAGAGTTGCATTTGTTATGGATAGACCTCTCCGCAAAGTCGGACTGTCCGGACGCAGCCTGGTTCCCATGCTCATCGGCTTTGGATGCACAGTACCTGCGGTTATGGCTACCAGGACTCTGTCCTCCCACAGGGACCGTACAATGACCATATTGCTGACACCCTATATGAGCTGCTCAGCCAAGATCCCCATCTATGCAGTATTTGCAGCAGCCTTTTTCCCCAGGCACAGAGCCCTGGCCATGATGGGACTGTATCTTACCGGAATATTGGTGGGCATAGTTGTGGCACTGATCCTCAAGATCACATTCAGAGGCAAGCCCATGCCATTTATTATGGAGCTGCCCAATTACCGCATGCCTTCACCCAAGAGCGTATTCAGGCTGATGTGGGACAAGGCCAAGGACTTTATCGACAGAGCCTTTACCATTATCTTTGTGGCAACAGTAATCATCTGGTTCCTGCAGAACTTCGATATGAGGCTCAACACTGTTACAGACAGCAGCCAGAGCCTGCTTGCTGCCATAGGAACATTTATATCACCTATATTTAAGCCCTTGGGCTTTGGAGACTGGCGCATAGCAACCTCCCTGATAGCAGGCTTCTCTGCCAAGGAGGCAGTGGTCAGCACCATTGGCATATTGGTAAATGCTGCAGGGGATGTGCCTGCAGCCCTGGCAGCCAGCGGACTGTTTACTATTCCATCCGCTATCAGCTTCCTGGTATTCACATTGTTGTATACCCCCTGCGTAGCTGCAATTGCAGCAGTCAAGAGCGAGATGCGGTCCGGATTCAAGGCCCTATGCGTAGTCCTTCTGCAATGTACCGTTGCATGGGTGGTTTCCTGCGGTGTATACTTGTTGTGTACCTTGATATTTTAGGGCAAATATGAATATTTTTGACTGGATTATTATCGGACTGCTGGTTCTGTGGGGAGTTGGTGCGATTATATACTATCGCAGGCACTCCGGAGCCGGATGCGGTTCCTGCGGCAGCTGCAAAGGCTGTCCCCATGCCGGAAATTGTTCAAAGAGACAAAAGGAGGACTAATTTATGTGGAAATGCGCCAATTGCGGCAATGAGTCAGACGGCCTGTTCTGCCCAAATTGCGGAGCACCTATGACAGAGGAGGGAGAGAAGCTGGATGTGCAGCCTGTAGAGCAGGAGACTCCGGCATATGACAATGTGACAGAGGCTGAGCCTGAGGAGACCAGGCCGATGCGTACATTCAAGGATGTGGTCAGGGATATTGTGCTGTCCAAGATGTATTTGGCAGCCATGATTCTGTCCATTATAGGATTTGCGGCACCAGTTGTATTGAACTTTATCTATGCTTTGACGAATGGCACCCTTTCCTTGAATTTCAGTATCCCTAACCTGCTTATCATGATTTCCCTTATCGTTACATATCAGGCAGCTAAGAGGGATTTTATTGTTCCAACCAAGTTCTTTAGCTGCATGAGGGCATCCTTGATTATCTGTGTGGTTCTATTTGTCCTGGCAATACTTCTTATGCTGCTTATGGGATTGGGCGTAACAGTGCTGGCCAACGCTCCCAAGGAGGAAGCTGCAGAGTATTTAGATTTGTTCTTTGAGAACCTGACCATCACAAACCAAGCCACAGGCCAGGATATTACGGAGCTGGCGGAAGAAACCATGGCATCCTTCATGGAGGCAATGGGCATTGAAAATGCCGGCGGCCATACTTTGGGCTCATTGATAATGGAGGCCATTCAGGTTATCTGTGTGGCACTGTGGATAGTTACCGCAGTTTGCACAGCGGTTTTTGTGCTGTACATTGTTGTGTGCGTTTTGCTTACAAAACAGCTGGGCAATATCGAGAACAAGGTCTTTATTCCCACAGAGCAGTTCAAGTTCAGGGGCTTTGCAATTACTGCAATACAGGTATATGCAGTACTGCAGATTATCGGCATCGTGATTAACACAGCATCCAATTATCTGTCTGTCCTTGCCAACGGATTATTCCTTCTCAACGGACTGGTGGCCATTGGCGCTGCAGTTTCCATATTTATGATGGGCGCTATGGTACGCAGACTCAATGCTGAATACGCTGTAGTCCAGGCAGAGGAGGCCGCAGCCGATGTATAACATATGGCACGAGTTCTCTCCGGACAGGATTACTCCCACCGACTTTGTGGCATATATCGAAATATCCAAGGGGCAGAAGCAAAAGTACGAGCTGGACAAGGAATCCGGCATGCTCATATTGGACAGGATTCTCTATACATCAACCCACTATCCCATGAACTACGGCTTAATTCCCAGGACCCTGTCCGAGGATGGGGATCCTCTGGATGTTCTGGTGCTGTGCTCAGAGCCTTTGATCAATTGCTCATTGGTCAGATGCCATCCCATTGGAGTTATCACCATGATTGATGGGGGAGAGGCAGATGAGAAGATAATCGCTCTGCCCTTTAGCGATCCCACCTATGCGGAGTACAAATCCATACACCAGCTGCCCAAACACATTACCGACGAGATCGAGCACTTCTTCACTGTGTACAAGCAGTTGGAGGGCAAGGATACCTTTATTACCAAGAACGAGGGTCACAAAGCAGCCCAGGAAGTAATTGCCAGGAGCATTGAAGCCTATAACGCCAAGTACGGCAACGAACAGCTATGAGAGGACAAGCTATGACATCTATAGTTAATCAACAATTTCAAGCCGAGAGGTCCCTGTACAATCTAAGGGATGCAGAGGTAATTAATTGCAGATTTGCCGGTCCCGAGGATGGGGAATCCCCTCTTAAGGAGGCTCGCAGCATATTGGTGTCAGGCAGCACCTTTGCACTCAGATATCCATTTTGGCACAACAAGGACACCAGGATAGTGGATTGCCTGCTGGAGGAGCCTACAAGGGCACCTCTATGGTATTGCTCCGGATTGGATATTCAAGACACACAGGTCTACTCGGTCAAGGCCTTGAGAGAATGCAGCAGCATAAACATCAAGGGCGGCAAGTTCTGCTCAGAGGAGTTTATGTGGAGATGCAGGGATGTGGTCATAGACGGAGCGGAAGTTCATTCCGCATATGCCTTCTTCCAATGCGAGAATATGGAGATCAGAGGGCTGAACCTCCAGGGCAAATACTCCTTCCAATATACCCGCAACGTCACCATCAGGGACTCGGTGCTGGACACCAAGGATGCCTTTTGGCATGGTGAGAACATTACCATTATCGACTCTGTGGTTAAGGGAGAGTACCTGAGCTGGTATTCCGACAGAGTGACATTTATCAATTGCAAGATCATAGGCACTCAGCCACTGTGCTATGACACCAATCTGGTGCTCAAAAACTGCACTATGGAGGGATGCGATTTCTCCTTCGAGTACAGCCAGGTGGAGGCAGATGTGGCAGGTCACATTCTGTCGGTGAAGAACCCCGCCGGCGGCACCATCCTATGCGACAGCTGCGGAGAGGTGATTATGGAGGATGCAGTCTATCCCACCAATGGCAAAGTGGTTTTGAGAGGCAGTCAGCATCAATGATCAGGAATCTGTTCGGCCATTTTGGAACCATAACCAAGCATCGCTGGTATGTTATGTTAAACTGCTTTCGCGCAGGACTGTACCGGCAGGGATTGACCCACGACCTGTCCAAATTCTCTCCCACAGAGTTTCTCAGGGGAGTTAAGTACTATCAGGGAAACAGGAGTCCCAATGAAGGGGAGCGGGAAGCTCAGGGGTACTCCCAGGCCTGGATGCATCACAAGGGCCGGAACAAACACCACTTTGAGTATTGGGTGGACATTGACCCCCGCACCAAGGTGTATGGCCCGGTGGAGATGCCCTATAGGTATCTGGTAGAGATGTTCTGTGACCGGGTGGCAGCCTCCAAGGTATACAAGGGCAAGAATTACGACAATTCCTCGGCCCTGAAGTACTTCCGGAGAGGCCATGCCAGGGATATAATGCATCCTGCATCAGCCCGGCAATTGGAGGAACTGCTCACAGTTCTCAGCAATGAGGGGGAGAAGGCCGCATTCCGTCGAGCCCGGGAGGGACTCAAGGCCGGCAAAACACGGTCATAATCCACGGGTTTGTGCACATACCACAGTAGACATTGATGGGTTTAAAATGCTACAATTACTAGCGGCTGATTACTCAGTCGCTTTTAATGTTTTCACATGGACTCCGGGCAATATGGCCCACATAGTGTTGGAGGTAACAGACAATGAGTGACATTAGTTCTGAGAACAGGTACGAGGCCAAGCGCCTGGAGCTGAAGCAGTCCTTTCGCAAGCAGATGCGTCAGACAATTCTTATCGCCCTGATATGCTGGGGAGTTATCGTTCTGGTGGCATTTTTGCTGAAGGGTCCCTTGGGAATATTCGCCTCTATCGTCATTTCATTCCTGAGCTTTGTAGTCATCGCTGTCTTAACAGGCCAGCAGGTCAGCGCCATCAAGAAGAGAGAAACTGCCCAGATGGAATTGCTGGAGCAGGACGAACCATTCAAGAGATTCACAGTGGAATAATCCATGATATATCCCGGCGCACTGTTCGACACAGAGGAATTTATCCGCAAGTACACCTGTCCCCAGGGCCATTTCGGCCCAGTGGTTACAGGAAACTGTACTGATTTCAATTTGTGGGCTCCCACGGCATCCCGTGTGGAGCTTGTTCTGTACCCCACAGGAAATGATACTCCTGAGACTGCCAGATACGATATGCATCCCGGGGAACAGGGCACCTGGTATCTCCACTTTGATTCCTGCCTGTCAGGCATGTACTACACCTATTCCGTCACCACCATGGCCGGTACGAGGGAGGCAGTGGATCCGTACGCAGTTACCACCGGCGTCAATGGCCACAGGGGAATGATATTGCGCCTGTCCGAGACGAACCCGGAGGGATGGGACAGGGACACATTTGTACAGAACATAGACACCTATTGCGATTCGGTTATCTGGGAGGTACACGTGGCAGACTTTTCTGCTGCAATTGATGCATCCCAATATCCCGGAAGGTATATGGCCTTTACCGAGAGGGGACTCAAGAATGCCCACGGCAAGCCGGTGGGTCTGGACTATTTGCAGAATCTGGGCATAACCCATGTGCACTTCCAGCCCTTAGCAGACTATGGCTCAGTGGACGAGACAGGAGCCAAGGTCCAATATAACTGGGGCTACGATCCTACCAATTACAATGTGCCGGAGGGCAGCTATTCCACAGACCCGTACCATGGCGAAGTCAGAGTCAGGGAGCTCAAGAGCATGGTTCAGGCTCTGCACCGGGCCGGCATCGGTGTGGTAATGGACGTGGTCTATAACCACACCTATTCCAAGGATTCTAATCTTAACCGGGTTGTTCCCGGATACTACTACAGGAGCACCCAGTCCGGAGTATATTCTGACGGCAGCGGCTGTGGCAATGAGACAGCCTCTGACAGGATTATGTTCCGGAAATACATGTTGGATTCTGTGCTGTATTGGCAGAGAGAATACCATATTGACGGATTCAGATTCGACCTGATGGCCCTCCACGATCTGGAGACCATCAGGACTATTGAGGAGGCGGTACATGCCGTAAATCCCAGAGCCCTGATATACGGAGAGGGCTGGACCGGGGGACTGTCCGTGCTTGTAGAGGACGAACGGGCCAGCAGAGAGAATATTGTGAAGATCCAGGCCAGAGAGGACACCGCAGGTTCGGTAGCCATATTTAACGACATTATCAGAGACAGTCTCAAGGGAGACAATTTCCGATTGGATGGAGCAGGATATATCAATGGCCTGTCCGGTGAGCATGCACCGGGGGTGGTATTTGGCATGATGGGAGCAACAGACTCCATGGACTGCTTCAGCTTCAAGACAAATTCCGCATTGCAGAGCATTAACTACATGTGCTGCCACGACAATTTAACCCTCCGGGACAAATTGCATATTACCAATCCCAGAGCTACAGATGCACAGATTGCTGCCATGTGCAGAGTGGGTGCAGTGGCCATATTCACCGGCCTGGGCATACCCTTTATGCTGGGCGGGGAGGAGATGATGCGCACCAAGGGAGGTCACTTTAACAGTTACAATGCCCCCATAGAGGTAAATCGTCTGGATTGGAACAAGCTCAGGTCCGGAAGCACCGCTCAGCGGCTGTCGGAGTTCTATCGTGGATTGATTGCACTTCGCAGGTCTCAGCCTGTGTTCAGGCAGGATGCATCCAATGTGGATATAGACTATGACATCTTGCCCGGTGGAGTGATAGCCATGAAAATCCGGTGGAGGGATACTGTTTCGGTTACTGTTCTCAATCCCACAGACAGCCCGGTTAAGTATGAGTTGCCGGAGGGCAAATTCTGCCAATATGTATCCAGGGACAAATCCGGGAGTACTCCCATTAAGACCGGGGTTTCCGGCACTATATCGGTGAGGGCCATGTGCGGAGAGGTCTATATCTCCCGGAATTAACCCGCTTTCAATAAATCTCCATGGCATTTTGGACAGGGAACATCCGGCCGAATCCCCCAAGTTTTCCTTTACACCCATGCGCTTGCTGATGTATAATCAAGGTACCGTAGCTAGACAGAGGAGGACATATACATGATTAAAGTTATGTACGGCAAAAAGGGTTCCGGCAAGACCAAGTTTTTGGTAGATGCGGCCAACGATTTGTCCAGAGAGAGCACAGGTTTGGTAGTATTCCTGGACGACAGCGATGATCTTATCCGCAAGCTTCACTATAGGATCAGATTTATCAATGTTGCAGAGTATTCCATTTCCTCTACAGAGGCATTCTTTGGATTTATTTGCGGCATCGTCTCCGTCAATTACGATCTGCAGCACGTATTCGTGGACGGCCTTACATATATAACTCACGATCAGATGGACCACATGGAGTCATTCTTTGCTTCACTGGAGGAGCTGTCAGACAAGTATCACATTGACTTGACAATCAGTGCCAACGGCGACGAGACAGCAATTCCCGAATTCCTTAAGAAGTACATTTAATCAACTTACAACTTAAACCTGTCGGAGGTCGCAAACAGCGGCCTCCTTTTTTAACATATATGATAAAACTAATCGGAGTGGCACTGTTGGATGTGCTGCGCAGCTATGACAAGACATACACATACATAGCTCCCCCGGAGGCGGAGGGTGTTGCCGACTATGACCTGATCGGCAGGCTGGTGACGGTGCCCTTTGGCAATGAGAGCAGGCTGCGTAAGGCCATTATCCTGGAGGTTTCCAGCCGGTCAGAGGGGGCAGCGTCGTATAGGCTCAAGACAGCCCTGCAGGTGCACATGGATATACCGGCCCTCAACAGCCGGTCGCTTGCCGCAGCCATGTTTATGCGGGACAGGTTTTACTGTTCCACAGGTGAGGCCCTGCGATGCTTCATGCCTGCCTTTATCACCGAGAAGCCCAAGGCCAAGACTCAGCGGGTGGCAGTATTTATCAGCAGTACATCTGATAAGGACTCATTGATTGCTGAGCTGAGACTCAGGAGTATGGCTGCCATCAAGGCTTTGGATGCCTTGATGGAATACGGGCAATGTCCCATAACCGAATTGAAACTGACCACAGGCGTTACTACAGCCCAGCTCAACCGCCTGCGGGACCGGGGCGTCATAGCCATTGAAGAACGCCCCCTGCAGCTGCCGCCCCCCGCCTGCGGGCCCCGCACACCTGCGGCACCCCTGCGCCTGAACCCAGCCCAGCTGGCAGCGGCCCAGGCAATTGAGGCCGCAGTCAAGTCGGGCTGCCCCAGCAGATTCTTGCTGCATGGAGTCACAGGCAGCGGCAAGACAGAGGTATACATGCAGGCCATCAGGGGCTGCATAGAGCAGGGCAAGGGTGCCTTGGTCATCGTGCCGGAGATAGCCTTGACGCCTCAATTTCAGAGGCGGTTTGAGGCGGTGTTCGGGGCCCGGGTCACAGTGCTGCACAGCGCCATGACTGAGACTCAGCGAAGGCTTCGCTGGCAGCAGGTGGCGGCGGGGGGCATCAGCATCGTTGTGGGCCCGCGCAGTGCATTGTTCGCGCCGGTCCGCAACCTGGGTCTGATAGTTGTGGACGAGCAGCATGACGGATCCTACAGATCCGAACAGACCCCCAAATACGACGCTGTTCTCATGGCAGAGAAGATGTCAGAAATATACAGTATTCCTGTGGTTGAGGGTTCTGCCACCCCATCTGTGGACAGCTATCAGCGAGCTCTGGATGGAGATATGATATTGCTCAAGCTGGATGCCAGAGCAAACAACCGGCCAATGCCTAAGGTTACAATTGTGGACCTGCGCAGGGACCGGGGGTACCCAGTCAGCAACACTTTGCTCAAGGAAATCGGTGCCAATATTGCATCGGGAGGCAAGACCATGATCCTCCTGAACCGCAGAGGTTTCGCCACCACAGTCAGCTGCGGGGATTGCGGACGGGTACTCAAGTGCCCTTCCTGCGGAGTCAGACTGCATTGGCATAGGAACGCAGCCAGACTGGTTTGCCACTATTGCGGATTTACCACCACCATGCCGGACAGCTGTTACTCCTGCGGGTCTCACAATCTGATACAGAGAGGAGCAGCCATTCAATTTGTGGAGGAGAGTATCAAGGAGGCTTATCCCAACGCAGCCGTATTCAGATTGGATTCGGACCAGATTACGTACAAAAACACCCAGGAACAGATCCTGGATAGTTTCAGACAGTCCCAGGCAGGCGTACTTATCGGGACCCAGATGATCTCTAAGGGACACGACTTCCCGGACGTTACATTGGTTGGCATATTGGGCATAGACAGCATTTTGCAAAGCGAGGGATATCTGGGCCCGGAAAAGGCTTTTCAGGCTATGATGCAGACAGCAGGCAGGGCCGGCAGAGGAACCTTGCCGGGGAGAGTGTTTATTGAGACCACCGAGCCGGACAACTTCTGTATCAGGGCAGTCAAGAACAGCGACTATGAGTATTTTTTCAACCAGGAGATGACATTGCGCCGGCGGCTGAATTATCCCCCCTTTGGGCAGATTGCATCCTGCTGCTTTGTGGGAGACCAGGACAGAGCCACATATGACGCCTGCCTGGAATTCAAGGAGCAGGTATTGCAAAGCAGGTATCCCGACCTGTTTATAGCAGGGCCCGCCAGACCTGTGGTGCCAAAACAAGGAGGCAAGTATAGGTGGAAGCTTATACTTCGCAGGGATGGGGCAGATACAGCTCCGCTTTACAAGGACCTGATTGCTGCAGCAGAGAGCCCTGAGGCCGGTGACAGCAGCGGGGGCATTCGCATGTCTCTTGATTTCAATCCGGACAGCGTGATAAACTAAACTTTTAGTAGGATATTGGGAGGATATTATGGCTATCAGAGAGCTTAGATACGAGGGAGACAGTGTTCTGCGCAAGATATGCAAGCCCATCAAGGCTATTGACCGCAGGATTACAGAGCTCATGCTGGACATGGAGGAGACCATGCTGGAGAACGAGGGAGTGGGCCTGGCAGCACCCCAGGTAGGCATCCTGCGCCGCTGTGTAGTCATCAATCCCCATGACGGCAGCGAAACCCTGTTTATGATCAATCCTGAGATAATCCATCAGGAGGGAGAGCAGGACTGCGTAGAGGGATGCCTCAGCGTGCCCAATAAGCGAGGCCTGGTACAGCGGCCCTACAAATTGACATGCCGCTACTATGACCTGGAGGGCAACTTTATGGAGATGGATGCTGAGGGATTCCTGGCCAACATCATCTGCCACGAGCTGGATCACCTGGACGGTGTTCTCTATATCGACAAGGCCCATATGCTTTCCGACAGCGAATATGCTGAATATCTCAGGCAGATGGACCGGGAAGATGAGGACGAAGATGAGGGTCAACAGGAATAATTCAACAGGTTACAATATAGTTTTTTTCGGCTCTGCACTGTTTGGGGAGCGGTCATTGGCAGCCCTGCTGGAGAGCCGGCACCATGTGATTGCTTTGGTTACCCAGCCTGACAGGGCCAAGGGCAGAGGCAACAAGGTGGAGATTTCCACCATCAAGCACATGGCATTGGACAATAACATACCGGTTTTCCAGCCGGTTACCGCCAAGGATGAGGAGTTTTTGACCCAATTGGAACAGCTGGATGCAGATTTGTATGTTACCGCATCCTATGGCAACTTCCTGCCCCAGAGACTCCTGGACATTCCGCCTATGGGCACAGTCAATGTGCACGGCTCCCTTTTGCCGGAGCTGAGAGGCGCAGCTCCCATACAGTGGTCCATTATCCGTGGATACAAGGAGACCGGCGTTACCACCATGCTTACAGATATCGGCATGGACAGCGGCGATATATTGCTGAGCTGCACACGCCCTATTCCCGATGATATTACCTATGGAGCCCTCTATGCCCAATTGGCAGAGGACGGAGGGGAGCTGCTTATCCGCACATTGGAGGCCATGTCCCGGGGAGAACTCACACCTATTAAGCAGGACCCCGCCCGGGTGACCTTTGCACCCATTATTAAAAAGCAGGATGGAGCGTTGGATTTCAATTGCTCCGCTTTGGAATTGGTTAACAAGGTCAGGGGTATGAATCCATCCCCTGTCACATACGCCTATTACAATGGAACCAGGCTCAAGGTCTGGGAGGCTAAGCTCTACAGCGGACCTGTACCGGCTATGACTCCCGGGACGGTTTTTGCAGGAGACGGCAAAGGCCTGTATGTGGTGTGCAATGATGGCGCAGTCAGCCTGGAAACAGTTCAAGGCGAGGGCGGCAAGGCCATGAGGGCACAGGATTACCTGAGGGGCCATGGAATACCTGAGGGTACCGTATTAGTTCCTGCTGTGGAGAATGCCTGACTATGCATCCAGGGGTATCCAAGTCCAGACAAATTGCACAGAATATTCTTTACGGAGTCTTTTCAAACAAGGCTTATTCTACCTTGTCCTTGAGATACAACGAACAGATGCAGCAGGCACCCAGAGAGGATCGGGCTCTGGCTACGGAAATTGTCTACGGAACCATACGCAACCTGATATACATCGACCATGTTCTGGCAGGATTTATCTCCAAAAAAGTGTCAGATATATGGGTGCAGACCACATTGCGCATGAGCACATACCAGCTGTTGTTCCTCCGGGGAGTACCTGACTATGCGGTTTGTGATGAGGCAGTGAAGCTGGTTCAATCCAGAGGCAATGGAGCCCACAAAGGCTTCGTCAATGCGGTACTGCGCAATATTATCAGGAACAGGGACAAAATCCAGAGCGACACTGTGGCACCTGGCATAGCAGCGTCCATGCCGGAGCTTGTATTTGATGCCTATCGCAATGCAGTGGAGCAGATGTACAAGACAGGATCTCGTCTCCTGAGCGGACCGGAGGCTGCAGCCTTGGCAGAACAGGCCGCCAACTCCACCACCTATGCCCAGGAGATTACATTGAGGGCAAATACCCTTAAGCAGACCACTGCGGAATTCGAGCAGACCATGGAGGATCTGGGCATCGGGTACGGGATTGTCCCATTGATGGAGGGAGCATACCGCATCAAGAATGGCGGGGATATCATAACACTCAGCAAGGAGCTGCCTCCAGGATCCTTTGCAGTACAGGACCCATCATCTATGATGCCTCCTCTGGCACTTAATCCCCAGCCGGGAGATGTGGTGCTGGACCTGTGTGCGGCGCCGGGATCCAAGACCATGCTTATGGCACAGCAAATGGACAATTCAGGCAGGATTATTGCCTGCGATATATACCCATTCCGGGTAAAACTCATGGACGATATGGCTGCTTCCCAGGGTGTAACCATTGTGGAAACCAGGTGCAAAGACGTATCCCTGGAGCAGGCGGCAGAGGATGGCATTGCAGACTGCATCCTGGCAGACGTGCCCTGCAGCGGTTTGGGAGTTATAGGCAGGAAGCCTGAGATTAAGTACTCGGTGACCCGGGAGGAAATACAGTCCAATGGACAGCTGCAGCTCAGGATATTGGAGCGGCAATGGCCCTGCCTCAAGGTTGGAGGAACATTGGTTTACTCCACATGCACCTGCTGCCATGAGGAGAATCAGGATGTTATCAGAGCATTCCTAAGTGAACATCCCAACTTTGAATTGGTCAGCATTCGCAGCTTCTCGGAAATGCTCAGTACTGCCGGTAAGAGGGCTAACCTGACCCACAGATACAAGGGCATGGTGCAGATAATGCCCGGACTGTACAATGCAGACGGGTTCTTCGTTGCTAAACTGAGGAGGTCCAGGTGATATGGAGTTATTAGGCCTTAGTATTGAACAGATTAAGGAGGCAATTGCACCTCTCGGCATGCCGGCTTTTCGCGCCAAGCAGATATCCCAATGGATGGCCAGAGGCGTAACTGACTTTGAGAATATGACCAACCTGTCCAACAGGGATAGGGAGCTGCTGGCTCAGCACCACAGTGTCATCGGAGGTTCCATTGAGAGCCACCGGATTTCTCAAAAGGACGGCACAGAGAAGTTTCTGTTCCGCTTCCGGGACGGCGCCTATGCAGAGGGCGTGCTGATGCAGTACGAACACGGCAACAGCGTGTGCATTTCCTCCCAGTCGGGATGCAAGATGGGCTGTGCCTTTTGCGCATCCTCCAGAGTGAACTTTACCCGAAGCCTGACTGCAGGTGAGATGGCATACGAGGTTATAGCCATGGAGGCCGCATCAGGGAAGAAGGTGGGCCACATCGTACTCATGGGAGTGGGGGAGCCCCTGGACAACTACGATAATGTACTGGCATTCATCCGATATATCAACAGCCCTGAGGGAAAGAACATAGGCATGCGGAACATTTCCCTGTCAACCTGCGGAATTGTGCCCAGAATATATGATTTGACCCGGGAACATCTGGGAATAACTCTCTCAATATCCCTGCACGCTCCCGACGACGGGACCAGGTCTGAGATTATGCCCATTAACCGCAGGTATAATATTCAGGAGCTCATGGAGGCCTGTGACTACTACTTCCGGGAGACAGGCAGGAGGATATCCTACGAATATGCATTGATCAAGGGAGTAAACGACAGCGACGAAAGCTGCGATAAATTGATTAAACTGTTGAGAGGCAAGAATTGCCATGTGAATCTGATTGGACTAAACTATGTGAAGGAATCCCCCTTACTGCCCAGCGAAAGAATGCGCAGCTTCTGCGACAGGCTGAACAGAGCCGGCATTAACGCTACGGTTCGGCGGAAGTTAGGCAGGGATATAGACGGCGCCTGTGGACAATTGAGAGCCGCCAAAAGCGATAATAATACATAAGACGACAAAATTTAGATAATGTAATTTTTTAGGAGGCTTATTATGGCAAAGAAACAATTTAAGGCAGAGTCTAAGAGATTGCTGGATCTGATGATCAACTCAATTTATACCCACAAGGAGATATTCCTCCGTGAGATAATATCCAACGCCAGTGATGCATTGGACAAGCGCTACTATGCATCCCTTACAGACACAGCCCTGGGTGTATCCAAGGAGGACCTGGGAATTGTTATCACAGCAGACAATGAAAAACGTGTTCTTACAGTTTCCGACAACGGTATCGGCATGTCCATGGAGGAATTGGAGAACAACCTGGGAGTTATTGCCCGCAGCGGAACCCTGCAGTTCAAGCAGCAGCTGGAGGACAGCGCAGATATATCAGCCATTGGCCAATTCGGAGTAGGTTTCTATTCCGCATTCATGGTCAGCAGCAGGATCAGGGTAATATCCCGCCGCCAGGGTTCTGACACAGCCTATTGCTGGGAGAGCACAGGAGCTGACGGATATACCATTACAGAATCTGCCAGAGAAGAAGTGGGCACAGACGTTATTATGGAGCTGAAGGAAGACACAGAGGACGAAAAGTATTCCGAGTTCCTGGAAGAGGGCACCATCAGCAGATTGGTCAAGAAGTTCTCCAACTATATCAGATATCCTATCAGGAGCATGGTTTCCAGCTATGAGGAGAAGGCCGGCTCCACCCAGGACAAGCCTGAGTATGAGAAGGTAAGCAAGATGGAAATCCTGAATACCATGATCCCACTGTGGAACAGGCCCAAGAACGAGGTCACCACTGAGGAATACAACGATTTCTACAGGCAGTCCTTTGGGGACTACAGCGCACCTCACAGAGTTATTCACATGTCAGTGGAGGGACAGGTAACCTTCAAGGCATTGCTGTTTATCCCATCCCAATTGCCCTACGACTTCTATATGAAGGACTTTGAGAAGGGACTCAGACTGTTCTCCAACGGCGTCATGATTATGGACAAGTGCGGGGAAGTGCTGCCGGATTCCTTCAGATTCGTCAGAGGATTGGTGGATTCACCGGACCTTTCCCTGAATATCTCAAGAGAGATTCTCCAGCACGACAGACAGCTGAAAATCATCGCCAAGAGCATCGAGAAGAGAATCCGCTCCGAGCTGGACAAGATGCTGGCCAACGAGAGGGAGGAGTACGAGAAGTTCTTCAGCGTGTTCGGACGGTCTCTCAAGTACCAACTGGCCTCGGACTTTGACCCCAAGAATACAGATCTGGCTGACCTGCTGCTGTTTGCCTCCTCCAAGGAGGACAAGCTCACCACCTTGGCAGAATATGTGGAGAGAATGCCTGAGGAGCAGAAGTATATCTACTATGCCACCGGCGAATCCATGAACATTATCAACGGACTGCCCCAGACAGAATTGCTGAAGGACAAGGGCTATGAGATGCTGTACTTCACCCAGGAGGTGGACGAGTTTGATGCCCGCAGGCTCAACACCTACAAGGACAAGGAGTTCCGCTCTGTGAACAACGACGACCTGGGCATAGAGGCCGAGGATAAGCCCACCACAGAGGAGGATAAGACACTCCGGGATGGAGTGGTGAACTTCGTCAAGGAGACTCTGGGAGATGAGGTCAAGGAGGTTGTGATTTCAAAGAAGCTTAAGACCCATGCTGTATGCCTGTCTGCAGGAATGGGCATGTCCTTTGAGATGGAGAAATACTTCAACGCCGCCCAACCTGACAGCAACCTGAAGGCAGACCGGGTGTTGGAAATGAACCCGGACCATCCTGTGTTTGCAAAGCTCAGGGAGACCATGATCAGCGACCCGGTAAAAGCTGCAGATTACGCCAGAATACTATATGCTCAGGCGCAGCTTATGGCAGGATTGCTGCCGGACAACCCCAACGACTATACCGAGATGATTTACAAGCTGATGTAGCTTGAGCCAGCTCTGGAATTTGTTGCATAGGATGTAAAAAGTTGTATAATGATGATGGTGTGCCCCGGTTATGTTTCCATATCTATGGAGCATACACTTGGATCAAGGGGTTACCCGCAAACATTTATATAAGGAGAGATTGATATGGATATTTTAAAGAAGTATTGGCCCAGAGCTTTTAAGGCAAACAGCGTAGTTGATCTTGTTATTTCAATCATCATCTACCTGGTAATCGGCATTGTTGCAGGCGTTGTTATTGGCATTGTTAAGCTCATTCCTGTTGTCAACATTCTTTGCGGTCTGCTGGGCGGATTGGTTGATCTGTACTGCGTAGTTGGTATTGTTCTTTCAGTTCTTTCATTCCTCAAGGTTCTCAAGTAATGGACCAATAGTACATACCACCGGAGAGACCTTCCCATGGGGGGTCTCTTTTTCGTGGAAGTAAAGCGGAGGAGATGCGAAGCAAGCCTCGCATCTCCTCCGCAGTGAAGAGTGTAGAACGAACTCACGACTCCCCACCATTCACTATTCACTGATATGGTCGAGCAAAGGAACATGGAGACCAGAACTCTTCACTCATCACCATTCACTATTCACTGATATGGTCGAGCAAAGGAACATGGGAACCAGAACTCTTCACTCATCACCATTCACTTTTCACTGATATAGTCGAGCAAAGGAACATGGGAACCAGAACTCTTCACTATTCACCATTCACTATTCACTTTTCCCTGCGAAGCAGCTCCGCTTCGCAGGGAAAAATCAGGTTGACCTAATTGACACTGTCGGTTAAAATCAGTATTTGGGAATATTTGAGATAGGGGACCTACAGCCCTTTATCAAGTTGGAGGAGAGCCGGGATGATTAAGATGTCCGAAGCAATTCGTAAGGAAGTAATCCGCATGATGATTGCCATGGCGCCTATGTGCCTCATCATGTATGGCATCTTTGCCCTGACAGGACGCTGGCAGCTCCCTACTATATTGGGAACACTTTCAGGATATGGACTGGCATCCCTCTACTATTACATGTTGGCCCGCGCCTTGGAACAGTCTCTGGCCAAGGAGTCCGAGGAAGAGGCCAGACTGCATCAGTTCAAGACCTATTGGCTCCGGCTGGGTATGATAGGTGTTGTGGTGGCTGCAGCAGTATATATTCCGCAAATTAATGCCTGGGCCACCATTATTCCATTGGTATTTCCCAGGATTGCCATCTACCTGTTTCAGGCATGGGATAGTATCAAGGAGCGGCGTAAGGCTGCCCCCGGTGAAGATCAGGAGAGTGTAGATGAACGTTAATGTTTCCGGCCCCAGGATATTATTTGAAATACCCATTCTGGGCGGCATTGTCATAACAGAGAGTGTAGTTTGCCAATGGATCTTCATGGTGGTGATTATTGGCGTTTCCCTATGGCTGGTTAAGGGACTTAAGGTTAAGAACATTTCCCGCAAGCAGGCCATGGTGGAGAAGATATACGGTATGCTGAGCAATTTGGTGGATTCTACCATGGGCAAGAAGGGCCGCAGGTATCTTCCCTATATAGGCACGTTGTTTATCTTCTCATTTATGGGCAGTGTTTCAGGAGTTTTGGGATTCAGACCCTACACAGCCACCATCGCTGTTACGGGTGCCATGGCCCTGGTTACATTTGTAATGATTCAGGCAGCCAATATCAGGGACAGTGGAGTCAAGGGATGGCTCAAGTCCTTTACAGAACCATTTGCACTTATGCTGCCCCTTAACATTGTCTCAAATGCAGCCACACCTGTTTCCATGGCAGCCAGACAGTTTGGCAACATAACAGCAGGTTTGGTTATTACTTCCTTGGTATACGGAGCATTGGGATCTCTCAGCTCAGCATTGCTGCAATGGATTCCCAATTCCTTTATCAACTCGATTCCATTTTTGCAGGTAGGTATTCCCGCTGTTCTGTCTCTGTACTTTGACTGGTTCGGAGCATTTATGCAGGCATTCGTATTCTGCATGTTGACTATGGTTTTTGTAGCTAATGCCAGCGCCGAAGAGGACTAGGACTTAGCTAAGGAATATATTTTTTGGAGGATATTATGGAGAAAGCAATCGTTTTAGCAGCATCTGCCATTGGAGCAGGCATCGCACTTATCGCAGGCGTGGGCCCCGGTATTGGTCAGGGTTACGCAGCAGGCAAGGCCTGTGAAGCAGTAGGCAGACAGCCTGAGGCAGCATCTAAGATCAGAACTATGATGCTTACCGGTTGTGCTGTTGCTGAATCTACAGGTATTTATTCATTCGTTATTGCACTTATTTTGGTACTTATGAACCCGTTGGTTGGGCTGCTGTAAGGAGAGAGGATGAACCTTTTATTCTTAAGCGAACAGGCTACCCAGGGGTTATTTGAATTAAATGACCTTTGGACACTGCTGTTCACCTGGGTTAACCTGCTGATTTTGTACTTGGTGATGAAGAAGTTCTTCTTCTCCAAGATTCAGGCTGTGCTGGACAAGCGTAAGGCAGAGGTTGATGACACATATCGCAGAGCCGATGAGGCCCAGGCCCAGGCCGATGCCCTGAAGGACGAATATGACGCCAAGATGGCAGAGGCCCACGCCCATGCAGAGGAGATTGTCAGCAATGCTGTCAAGGCCGCCAGGGACAAGGAGAACACCATCGTGTCTGAGGCCAGGGCCAAGGCTGCAGCCACAATTGCAGGAGCCGAGGCTAAGATCGAGATTGACAGACAGAAGGCTCTCAATGAGGTCAAGGATGACATCTCATCCATGGCTGTTGAGATTGCGTCCAGAGTCATAGAGAGAGACATTGCCCCTGAGGACCACGAAAGGCTTATTGACAGCCTTATAGATGAGTTGTCCGCCGAGAACGATGCAAATGGCGAGGTAAAGCAATGATTTCTGCATCTAAGTATGGACAGGCATTGTTTTCCCTGGCCACAGAGCAGGGCTGCGTAGACAGCGTTCTGGATGATCTGCGCGTAGTTAAGGATGTTCTGGCCAATGAGCCTCAGGTGTTGGATCTGCTGGGCTCAGTTACCGTCTCGGCAAAGGAGAAGAGAGACTTTATTCTCCAGACCTTTGGCAGTTCGGAGCAGATTTTGGTAAACACATTGCTGGTGCTGTGCGACGGTGGAGAGATGAAGGCCTTGCCTGACATTCTCCAGGCATATTCGGACTGCTACGACAAGGCAAATAACATATGCCGTATTCGCATGACCACCGCAGTCCCCATTTCCGACGAACAGAGCGGCAGGCTGCTGGTACAGCTGGAAAGGGCCACAGGCATGTCCGTTGTGTTGGAGAAGGCTGTGGATCCGGACCTTATAGGCGGCGCCATATTGGACTTCCCGGACAGGAGAATCGATTCCAGCATCAGGACCAGGCTCCGGACGGTACAGGAAACCTTAACAGAGACTATTAATTAGGGATTGGTATAAATTTATGCAATTAAGAGCAGATGAAATCAGCCGGGTTATAAAAGAGCGCATTGCCTCCTATTCCAATCGCATTGAGGAGAAGGAGACAGGATATGTAATGACCGTAGGCGACGGTATAGCCAAGGTTCACGGACTTGAGAACTGCATGTCCAATGAGCTGCTGGAGTTCGCCAGCGGTGTATACGGCATGGCTCTCAACCTGGAGGAGAACTACGTCTACTGTGTTATGTTGGGCAGCGACTCCGACGTGTCCGAGGGGGATATAGTCAAGAGAACAGGCAGAGTTGTGTCGGTTCCCGTTGGAGATGCCCTGATCGGCAGAGTTGTGGACGCACTGGGTCAGCCAATTGACGGCAAGGGCCCTGTGGTTTCCGACAAGTTCATGCCCATTGAGCGCAAGGCATCGGGTATCATCCAGCGCAAGTCCGTTTCCGTCCCACTGGAGACCGGCATCAAGGCCATCGACGCCATGATTCCCATCGGCCGGGGACAGAGAGAGCTGATTATCGGCGACCGCCAGACAGGCAAAACCGCTATTGCTACAGATACAATTATTAATCAAAAGGGCAAGAATGTTATCTGCATTTACGTGGCCATTGGACAGAAGAGATCCACTGTGGCCCAGTTGGTAGATACATTGACAGCCAACGGAGCTATGGAATACACCATCGTGGTATCTGCCACCGCATCCGAGCTGTCACCCCTGCAATACATTGCACCCTATTCAGGATGTACCATGGGAGAATACTTTATGGAGCAGGGCAAGGATGTGCTCATCGTATACGATGACCTGTCCAAGCACGCTGTTGCATACCGTACCATGTCATTGCTGATTCGCAGACCTCCGGGACGTGAGGCCTACCCCGGAGACGTTTTCTACCTCCACTCCAGATTGTTGGAGAGGGCAGCCAGACTGGCGCCCGAGTACGGCGGCGGTTCTATGACGGCCCTGCCCATTATCGAGACCCAGGCCGGGGACGTATCCGCATACATTCCCACCAACGTTATTTCAATTACAGATGGACAGATTTTCCTGGAGACAGAGCTGTTCCACAGCGGCATTCGTCCTGCTGTTAACCCGGGTATTTCCGTATCCAGAGTAGGAGGCAACGCCCAGATCAAGGCCATGAAGAAGGTTTCCGGTCCTCTTAAGCTGGCTTATTCCCAGTACAGAGAATTGCAGGCCTTTGCCCAATTCGGCTCAGACCTGGACAAGGATACCAAGGCACGTCTGGATCAGGGCCAGCGCATTGTAGAGGTCCTCAAGCAGGGACGCAACGCACCTGTGCCTGTGGAACTCCAGGTTATCATTATCTATCTGGTAGTCTATAACCACTTGAGCGACGTGGCAGTAGAGAATATCAGCAAGTTTGAGCAGGACTTGTTCAGATATATTATGGACAAGCACCAGGCCATTGTGGAATCGATCAGAGAGAGCGGACAGCTTACAGATGACAACGCCCAGCGCATAGTCCAGGTTGCCCGGGAATTCAAGACCTATTTTACTCCGGAGGCATAATTCTCAATGGGTGGAGCTTCACTTAAGGCAATTAAAGAGAGGATCAAGAGTGTAGAGGGCACCATGCAGATAACCAAGGCCATGGAGCTGGTTGCCACATCCAAGCTCCAGCATGCCCGGGAGCAGGTAGAGAGGGCTCGCCCCTTCTACGAAACACTTCTTGAGACTATCGAAAACATAGAGTCCTCATGCCGGGATAGCCAATCTCCCTATTTCACAGAGAGACAGATAGGCAAGACCTGTTACATCGTTATCGCCGGAGACAGAGGCCTGGCAGGGGGATTCAACAACAACCTGTTCAAAGCTGTGGCGAACCATGCCCATGAGGCCAACAGATCCTATTGCGTAATGCCAATCGGCAAGAAGTGCTATGAGCATTTCCTGCACATGAAGGCAGAGATACTGGCCCAGGATTCCACCGGAGCCCAGGACGTAGGCGTGGGAGCATGTTTTGACATAGGCAAGGTTATAACCCAGGGGTTCCTGAACGGAGAGTACGATACAGTATACGTATGCTACTCCAAGTTCATATCCATGATGAGCCAGGAGCCTGTGATAGAACAGCTGCTGCCCCTCTATGTAACACCTGTGGAGGGCAAAAGCCTCAGCCTGACAATATATGAACCCGGGGAAGAGGAAATATTGAATATCATAGTTCCCAGCTTCCTGTCCGGTATGATTTACGGAGCGGTGTGCGAGTCCGTAGCGGCGGAACAGGCTGCCCGCAGAATGGCCATGAATTCCGCATCGGACAATGCCCAGGAGATCAAAGACGAACTCACGTTGGAGTACAACAGGGCAAGACAGTCGGTGATCACCCAGGAAATCACAGAAATTGTTGCAGGAGCAGAGAAATAATTAAGGAGAACACATATGAGCGACAGAAATATCGGCAAGGTTATTCAGATTATCGGTCCCGTATTGGACATCCAATTCCCGGATGGCCATTTGCCGGATTTGTTAAACGCAATTGAGATTCAAAACGGCGACACCAGGATTGTATGCGAGGTTGCCCAGCAGATGGGAGACAACGTAGTGCGCACAATCGCCATGAGTTCTACAGACGGCCTGCAGCGAGGCATTGAGGCTGTGGACACCGGCGCATGTATTTCTGTCCCTGTAGGACCTGAGACCCTGGGCAGATTGTTCAATCTGTTGGGTGAGAACATCGACAACAAACCTCAGGTCGAGACCAAGCAGCGCTGGCCTATCCACAGACCTGCGCCGGATTTTGAGGAGCAGGAGACATCCACAGAGATCCTGGAAACAGGCATCAAGGTAGTTGACCTGATCTGCCCCTATGCCAAAGGCGGCAAGATCGGTTTGTTCGGCGGCGCCGGCGTAGGCAAAACCGTTCTCATTATGGAACTTATCAACAACATCGCCAAGGAGCACGGCGGAATTTCCGTGTTTACCGGCGTAGGCGAGCGTACCCGTGAGGGCAACGACCTGTACAACGAAATGCTGGAAAGCGGCGTTATCAACAAGACCGCCTTGGTGTACGGCCAGATGAACGAGCCTCCGGGGGCCAGAATGCGTGTGGGCCTGTCAGGACTGACTATGGCAGAGTACTTCCGGGATGAGGAATGTCAGGACGTTCTTCTCTTTATCGACAACATTTTCAGATTTACTCAGGCAGGCTCTGAGGTTTCCGCTTTGCTGGGCAGAATGCCCTCAGCTGTAGGATACCAGCCCACATTGGCTACAGAGATGGGTGCTCTTCAGGAGCGCATTACTTCCACCAAGAGCGGATCTATCACTTCTGTACAGGCCATATACGTTCCGGCGGATGACCTTACGGACCCTGCACCTGCTACCACCTTCGCCCACCTGGACGCAACTACTGTTCTGTCCAGAGCCATTTCATCCCTGGGCATTTATCCAGCTGTGGATCCTCTGGAGTCCACATCTCGAATTCTGTCACCGGAGATTGTGGGACAGGAGCACTATGATGTGGCCAGACAGGTTCAGAGCATTCTCCAGCGCTATAGAGAGCTCCAGGACATTATCGCCATTATGGGTATGGACGAACTGTCCGAGGAGGACAAACTGACAGTTAACCGGGCCAGGAAGATACAGAGATTCCTGTCTCAGCCCTTCTTCGTGGCGGAGCAGTACAACGGCATGGAGGGCAAGTACGTGCCCCTGTCCGAGACCATTCGGGGATTCAAAGAGATTATCGAAGGCAAGCATGATGACCTGCCCGAGTCTGCATTCCTGTTTGTGGGAACCATAGACGAGGCAGTTGCCAAGGCAGCCCAGATGGAGAACAACTGATATGGCATACAGACTGCACATAGTTACACCTGATGGAGAGATATTTGACAGCCAGGTCGACAGCATGGTGGCCAAAACTGTGCTGGGTGATGTATGTCTGCTGACAAACCACTCGGATATAGTCACCGTTATCGACGTGGGACAGGTGAAGATTACTCAAAACGGAGAGTCCCGCTATGGCGCCTGTTCCGGAGGGCTGCTGTCCATGAAGGCCGGAGTATGCAGCCTGGTGGCCACCACATTTGAGTTCGCAGAGGACATCGACGGAGACAGAGCTGCCAATGCCAGGGACAGGGCTATGGATAGAATCAACTCAGCCCCAGACTCCAAGCAGGAGGCCCTGTACAAGGCCAAGCTCAAACGGGCTCTGTGCAGATTGACAGTCAAGGACCGGGCAACAGGTTTAAACAATGGATAACCCGGGCAATAATAATTACACATGGAATGAATTGACGAGTGCATGCAATAAGTGCACTCGTTGCGCCCTATGCCGGGGCAGGACCAATGTGGTAATAGGCAGAGGCAATCCTTCCGCAGACCTGATGTTTGTGGGAGAGGGTCCCGGCAAGCAGGAGGATCTCCAGGGAGAACCCTTTGTGGGAGCCGCAGGACAGCTGCTGAACTCCGCATTGACAGCCCTCAGGTTTCCCCGGGACTCCTATTACATTACTAATGTTGTGAAGTGCCGCCCGGAGAACAACAGGGAACCGGTGGCAGATGAGATAGGCGCCTGCATAGGATGGCTGCGGATCCAGACTCGATTGGTACAGCCCAAGGTGGTGGTCTGCCTGGGCAACGTGGCATTGAAAACCCTGATAGACAAGGATATGTCCATAACCAAGGAGCGGGGGAATTGGTATGTGAAGAAGGGTATATTGTTTATGCCCACATATCATCCTGCAGCATTGCTTCGCAGGACGGAGCTCAAGGAGGAATTTTGGCAGGACCTGGAGGCGGTAAAGGCCAAAATGGAGACGCTATATGAATAAACTGTCCGAATTTTATACAGAATACATGGAGGAGATGCAGATACTGGGCCTCAGCGACGACAGCGACAGCTTTGTCTACGGCCATGGAAATCCGGATTCTCCTGTAGTAATGATAGGAGAGGCTCCGGGAGCAGAGGAGGTTAAGGCAGGAGTACCCTTTGTAGGATCTGCCGGACGAAATCTGAACTCCAGGCTGGAGGCCGCTGGAATACCCAGAGATCAAATCTATGTGACCAATGCGATTAAGTACAGATTGGCGGAGGTTAATCCCAAAACCGGACGGTTGAGAAATCGGCCGGCTACGGCTGCGGACATACGGGCAAACAGCAGATGGCTGGCCATGGAGATGAAGCTCCTGAAGCCTAAGCTGATAATAACCCTGGGCAGGGTCCCGCTCAAATGCCTGCTGCCTGATCGGGATTATCAGATGTCAGATGTCCACGGCAAGTCCATAGACACAGAGTACGGAACAGTTATCCCTCTGTATCATCCCGCCAGCATAATCTACAACCGGGAATTGACTGCAGTATTTGATGAAGACTTCGAGAAAATGTTGGGCGAAGCAGCGAAGCATGCTTCGATGCTTCGCAGTGAATAGTTAATAGTGAATAGTGAAAAACTCTGGTCCCTATGCTCCCATGGTCGATGGACGAAGCGATGCTTCGCCCCAGTGAATAGTTAATAGTGAATAGTGAATAGTTCTGGTCTCCACGTTCCTTTGCTCGACTATATCAGTGAAAAGTGAATGCGACGCGATGCTTCCCAGCTTCCTGGACATGGAAAAACTATCCAAAAACTTCATCGAAAAAACTTGCAAAAAATTGAAAAAAAGGTGTTGACACGATGTTGGCAGGGTGGTAATATAACGAAGCTGTCGCGATTGACGGGTCGTAAATCCCCTGGC
>CAZCOE010000036.1:0-9083 GCA_964500525.1 uncultured Clostridia bacterium
GGCGTATATTATTGCCATCAAGTACATAGTAGCTTCTTTCTTTGTCGGGGTTGAAATTCCTCCACTTCCGCTGATTACGAGGGCTCTAATACTATTAGCTTTTTTCTCTCCAACAGAAATACTGTTTTGGTGTTTAAGTAGAGATGAAGCCCAAAAACCTACAGTGAGAACCATTTTTAAAATCTTGTTTTGGTTCATTGTTATTTGTTTTTGTATGAGTTTCGTAGTAGAACTGTTTGAAGTGTTTTAGGACAATCCTAAAATACGAAAATATACATCAAATGCGAAATCAATAAAAATGTTTCCCTGGATTATATTAAGAACTTATATTCTTCTCAACTATTATTGAATTTAAAGGACAACTTACATGGACAAAAATTATATTTCTTCAATTAATGGGCTGAAATTGATTTGGGGCATTAAATCTCCGGATCTGGACCTGTATGATTTTGGTTTTACTCGCTATAATAGATTCCCAATGAAACTATTTAATAAATACACATTTGTTATACATGCCCAATGTGTTGTGATATTGATTTGGGAACACCCAAGACATGTAGAGGTATATGATGGAGAATCAATAGCCACTGTATTTAATTCCAGAATTTCAAACATGATTGGCCTTTGCGTAAAGAACACAAAATTAAGAAAGAATAATGATCTCTTAATTGATTTTGGTGAATGTAAAATGATAATTGAGACGATGGACGATGATGAAGAATCCTGGAGATTTTTTAAACTCAGAAAGAAAGATCTCCATATGGTTGTTTCAAAGAACTGGATTAGTTTTGAATAGCTCATCGGATGCGACAAAACTGTATAACTAGCTTTTTCAGACGGTTGTATTATGCTCTGCCTGGAAGGAGGTATTTTGGTGATTAACATGTAAATTAGTTTTGCATGATGGTTCCAATTACTGCCGTTATATTTTTTGTTTCTTTTTTCGCTTAGTTCAAAACGAGTTGTGATGATTCGTATGAGCAAGAAAAGCTATAATGTAATTTGCAAATACGATAGAGAAAAGTCAGAGCCAGTGACTGAGTTTTTGGACTCAATAGATTGGCATAAATATAGGGAATAGATTACCAATTCAATCATGGGACCATGTGAGCACTGCCGTCGAAACGAACTTTTCCCCATTCAGCACCGTCATTTCACAAAAGTGGATTGACAATCCCGTTTTACAATGCTAATATACGTTTTGTTGCTTATGTTTTTTGAAAGAGTGGTCCATGGCCACTCTTTCGTCTTTATTATACGGAGGATATATGGCCCTTGGCAGAGCAAAGATAGTTGAATCTATTACAGACATGGTTCAGACTGTGCTCCTGGATACCGATATTGAGCTGATTGCCGTTGAGACCGGTCGCGAGAACAATATGAGATACTATCGTATTGTTGTGGACAGGAAAGGCGGCATCGACATGAATACCATCGGCGATCTCAGTCACAGCTTCGACCAGGAATTGGACAAATTGGAAATGCCCGATGAACCCTACAATCTTGAGGTGTGTTCCCCGGGATTTGACCGTCCCCTGACCACCGATAACGATTACATCAGATACGAGGGAGAGGACGTGGAGGTCAGGCTTGTTAACGCAGTTAACAAGAGAACCAAGTACGAGGGCAAGTTGATTTCCAAGGCGGACGGCAAATTGACCATATCGGTAAAGGATACGGTTTTGGAATTTGATTTTGAAAATGTTAAACAGGTAAAGAGAACTGTTATTTTTTAGTGGAGGTTAAAATGGGAAACGAATTACTTTATGCAATTGAGCAAATGGAGAGAGAAAAGGGACTGGAGAAGCAGGTCCTGGTGGATGCTATCGAGTCTGCTTTGACCACAGCATATAAGAAATATTTTGATTCAAACGAGAACATCCGTGCCGTTCTGGATTTGGACACAGGCGAGATTGGCATTCTTGTACGCAAGAAGACAATTATCGAGGCCGATTCAGGGGTTGGACATATTACAGTTGATGACGTAAGGTCCATTGACCACAACGAGGATATTGGCGAGGAGTCTGAGGTTATGGTTAAGGCGCCCAGCCAGTTCCAGAGAATTGCTGCCCAGACAGCTAAACAGATCCTGGTACAGAAGATCAAGGAAGCAGAGAGAGACAACGTATACAAGAACTTCCGGGACAAGAAGGATCAGCTTGTAACAGGTGTTGTTCACAAGATTGACAGGAACAACTGCATTATCGGTATCGGCAGGACAGAAGCTGTACTTCCTGCAAATGAGCAGATTCCCGGAGAGAATTATTCCATTGGAGACCATCTTAAGTTCTACGTTGTAGACGTTAAGGATTCCTCCAGATCCGGCCCTCAGATTGTGGTTTCCAGAACACATCCCGGACTCCTTCGCAGATTGTTTGAGCTGGAGGTTCCCGAGATCAAGTCAGGAGTAGTCGAGCTGCTGAATATTGCCAGAGAGGCAGGTTCCCGCAGCAAGATAGCCGTAAACTCCACCCAGTCCAGTATCGACCCCATCGGATGCTGTGTGGGACAGAGGGGCAACAGAGTACAGAATATTGTCAGCGAACTGGGCAACGAGAAGGTGGACATCGTAGTATGGAGCGCAGACCCTGCAGAGTTCATCTCCAACGCATTGAGCCCCTCCAAGGTATCCAAGGTAGAGATAAATGTAGAGGACAAGGCAGCCAGAGTTATTGTGCCGGATTCCCAGCTCTCCCTTGCAATCGGCAAAGAGGGCCAGAATGCCAGACTGGCAGTTAAGCTTACAGGATGGAAGATCGACATCAAGAGCGACAGCCAGTATGCTCAGGAGATGGCAGAGGAGCTCTTTGACAACACTGTTGAATATACAGACGAGGAGATTGTAGGAACAGATGAGCAGTAATCCCAAAAATGTGAGAATGTGTGTTGTCTGCAGAAAGATGCAGCCTAAGCAGGATTTGCTCAGAATCTGCAGAAACGACGACAATACAGCTTTTGTGGACTACACTTTTAAGGCCAACGGACGCGGCGCATATGTATGCAAGGACATAGCCTGTGTCAAGGCCTTGGGAAACAGGAAGAAGGTTTCCAAGTCCCTAGGCGGTCCAATCCCTGATGATTTGATTGACCAAATACTGGACAGTATAGGAAACAGTAAGGAGTAATATGGATTTTAGAGAGATTAAGATCAACGATTTATCGAAGGAGCTCAATATTCCCAGCAAGACACTTATTGAAAAGTGCAATGAAATAGGTATTGAGGCCAAGAATTTTATGAGAGTATTGTCTGTTGAGGAGGTTAAGAAGCTCCACTCCTATATCAGCATGGGCGTTGACAAGTCTGCAGATACCTCTGCTCAGTCCAAGGACAAGGCCCAGCCTCCCAAGCAGTCATTTAAGCCTCAGACAAAGCAGGCTGATAGCGATGTGGATCAGTCCGGCAAGAGACACAGACCCTCTTCCCGGGGAGAATATACTCAGGTTACCACTCCCCAGAAGAAGAATCGGGACGTAAAGCCCGGATCTGAGGTTCGGCCGGCATCAAATACTTCCAAGCCTCAATATCAGCCCAAGACCGATGGTCAGAGACCCCATGGCAATCGGGATGGCCAGAGTGGAGGATTCAACCGGGATGGCCAGAAGCCTTACGGAAATCGGGATGGCCAGAGGCCCTATGGCAATCGGGACGGACAGAAACCCTACGGTTCCAAGCCTCAATATGACAAGCCACGCAATGACAACTATTCTCCCTTTGCAGACAAGGATTCCGAAGATGACTACAAGGCCAAGGGCAAGTCACCGGCTAAGCCTAAGCCTAAAAAGCCCACGGATGCATTTATGCCTGCTAAGCCTAATGCCAGGCGGGATTCATCCAAGGATGCTTCCAAGGCCGGTTCCAAGGACCAGAACAAGGAGAGAGAGCGTTCCCGCAATGTGGGAAATGATTCCAGGTTTGACAAGAATCGCATGCTGAACTACTCCGGCAGCGAGATAGAAGATCTGGATATGGACAACTTCTTCACCAGCGGCAGCAAGACATACAAATCCCCCAAGAAGGAAAAGTATATTCCTCCCAAGGCTGTTTTGACCAAGATTGTCATCGGAGAGACCATCTCCGTTAAGGAGCTTGCAGAGGCACTTAAGAAGACCTCCGCCGACGTTATCAAAAAGCTTATGATGATGGGCTCAATGGTCAGCCTGAATCAGGAGGTTGACTTCGATACCGCATCCCTCATTGCAATGGAGTACGGCGTCAATGTGGAGAAGGCCCAGATTGTAACGGCAGAGGATATTCTGTTCAAGGATGAGGAGCCTGAGGATGATTCCGGCATGCTGCCCCGTCCACCTGTTGTTGTGGTTATGGGACACGTTGACCATGGTAAGACATCCCTGTTGGATGCTATCAGAAATACGTCTGTTACATCAGGGGAGGCCGGCGGTATTACACAGCACATCGGTGCATCTGTAGTAGAGGTAAACGGCAGGACGGTTACATTCCTGGATACACCCGGACACGAGGCCTTCACATCCATGCGTCTTCGCGGTGCTATGGTTACAGATATTGCCATTTTGGTTGTTGCTGCAGATGACGGCGTTATGCCTCAGACAGTTGAGGCAATTAACCATGCCAAAGCAGCCAATGTTTCCATAGTCGTCGCCATCAACAAGATTGATAAGCCCAGCGCAGATCCTGAGAAGGTTAAGCGGGAGCTGGCCAACTATGGCGTGGTTTCAGAGGAATGGGGCGGTGACGTAACCATGATTCCCGTATCAGCCAAGACCGGCCAGGGCATTAACGAACTATTGGAGCTCATGCTGCTGACAGCAGATTTGCAGGAGCTGAAGGCAGACCCCACAGCCCAGGCAAAGGGAACTGTTATAGAGGCTCGTCTGGACAAGAACAAGGGCGCCGTCGCCACCATGCTGGTTCAGAGAGGTACCCTGAGAACCGGCGATTCCATTGTTTCCGGTACAACCATGGGCCGTATCCGTGTCATGACCGACGACAAGGGCAGACGCATCAAGGAGGCAGGTCCCTCTACTCCTGTTGAGGTTCTGGGTCTCTCAGAGATTCCCGAGGCAGGTGAGCTGTTCTACGTAATCGACGATGAGAAGGTGGCCAGACAGCTGGTTGAGCGCCGCAAGCAGGAGAAGCAGCAGGAGCAGTACAAGAAGTCCATGCCCACAGTTTCTCTGGATGCTCTGTTCAGCCAGATTCAGGCCGGAGAGATGAAGGAGCTTAACCTGATAGTCAAGGCCGACGTACAGGGCTCTGTGGAGGCAGTTAAGCAGTCTCTGGAGAAGATCTCCAACGAGGAGGTTTCGGTTAAGGTTATCCATGGCGCCGTTGGTGCAATTAACGAATCTGACGTAAACCTGGCTAAACTTTCCAATGCTATTATTATCGGATTTAACGTGAGACCCGGATTAAATGTTGCTGATTTTGCAAAGGATAATGGTGTAGACATCAGACTCTACAGAGTTATCTACCAGGCCATTGACGACGTTGAGGCTGCCATGAAGGGTATGCTTGCTCCTACCTTCAAGGAGGTTGTTCTGGGTCACGCTGAGGTTCGTCAGCTGTACAGAATTTCCGGCGTAGGTACTGTAGGCGGATGCATGGTGAGAGACGGCAGGATTGTTCGCAATTCCGAGGTCAGACTTGTGCGTGACGGTATCGTGGTATTCGAGGGCAAGATGGAGTCTCTGCGCAGATTCAAGGACGATGTCAAGGAAGTTGCCTCCGGTTATGAGTGCGGCATCCAGCTGGAGAAGTTTAACGATATTAAGGAAGGCGACATAATCGAGGCCTTCACTATGGAAGAGGTTGCCAGATAATGTCTGATAGAATTGTTAGGATTTCTGAGGAAATCAAGCGGGCTCTCTCTGTGATTTTGCAGGGCAGCATCAAGGATCCCCGTATGCCGTCGTTTGTCACTGTAATGCGTGTGGATGTAACCCGAGACCTTAAGTATGCCAAGGCATATATCAGCGTAATGGGCTCCGATGAGGACAAGAAGAACTGCCTGGCAGCACTGAAGAGTGCCTCCGGCTTTATCCGCAGAGAGATTGGCAGACGAGTGATTATCCGCTCAATTCCTGAGTTGACCTTTGTTATCGATGATTCTGTAGATTACGGTTTTAAGATTGACAAAATCTTGAACGAAATCAAGGAGAAGGACAATGGAGAGAAAACTCAAGACTGAATTGTTCACTATGATACAGCACAGATTGAGCACAGCAAGAAATGTTGCTGTGCTCTGTCATGCCTATAGCGACGGGGACGCAATTGGCTCCGCCTTGGCCGCATATTCCGCCATTAAGCGGGTCTACGCCCAGTCCATGCAATCTGTAACATGCATTATGGATGAGCCTGTGCCGGCAAAATATCTCTTCCTGCCCGGTGCTGAGAATATGCTACTGTGGCCTGAGGGCAAGGAGAAGTATGACCTGGTGGTCACAGTGGATACTGCATCTGCGGAGCTTCTGGGCAACAGAGCGGAACTGCTTGATGGAGCATTTGTTATTTCCCTGGACCACCACAGTGCATATACACCTTATTCGGATATAGATGTCAGAGAGGCGGATTATGGAGCTTGTGGAGAGTTGGTATATGAGTTTATATGCCATATAGCAGGTAAGCCCACAGGAGGGGAGGCTCTGTGTCTATACACAGCCATAGCATCAGACACAGGGGGCCTGTCTCAGAAGAATGCAACCCCCAACTCCATGATGGTGTCATCTATGCTGGCAGAATATGAATCCGTTAAGGTGGATGAGGTTGCCTTCAGACTGTTCAAGGCCTCCACATATGCCAGAAATATAGTTATGGGCTTCTGCCTGTCCAATGAGCAGCGCTGTGCCTGCGGCAAAATATGCTACTCCCACATAACCGGTGATATTATGCACCGGACAGGATGTACCGACCCGGAGACTGAGGGAATTGTGGACGCATTATTTGCAACTGATGGCTGCGAAATCGCCATACTGGCCAGAGAGACTACAACAGGCATTACCAAGTGCAGCCTGCGCAGCCACAATGTGAATGTTGCAGATGCTGCGGCCCATTATGGCGGCGGAGGGCACATTAACGCCGCAGGATGCCGTATGGACACCGATCCCAGGACGGCAGCTGAAACCCTGGCACAATATTTCATTGAAAATGGACTCGTATAACGGATATTTGTATATGCTTAAGCCTGCGGATATGACCTCTTTTGACTTGGTCAACTATGTTCGCAGGCGGCTTTCTGTGAAAAAGGCAGGACATACCGGCACCCTGGACCCTAATGCCATGGGAGTTATGGTGCTGTGCCTGGGCAGGGGAACCAAGGCCATTCCATACTTCGAATACGACAGCAAGTCCTACCGGGTGGAACTGCTGCTGGGTCTAGAGACAGATACATATGACACCTATGGCAATGAGATTTCAAGGCAGCCCTGCCATGCATCGGACCGGGAGATTGTGGATGCAATAGAATCCTTTTGCGGCGAAATTGACCAGGTACCCCCTATGTATTCTGCCATCAAGGTAGATGGGCAGCGGATGTACGATGCAGCCAGGAGGGGAGAGACTGTGGATTTGCCACCTCGCAAGGTCACCATCCACAGCATTTCTGTGGATAGAATTGCCAGAGAGGACGGCCTAGTCCGTGTTCTGTTTGACACAGCTGTTTCTAAGGGCACGTATATCAGGTCCCTGTGTCACGACATAGGGCAGAAGCTGGGATGTGCCGGATGTATGTCATACCTGTACCGCACATCCTGCGGCAGCGTTACAGCAGACAAATGCATTTCAATCAGAGACTTTCAACTGGCGCTGGAGACCGGATCTGTTGAGGAGCTGGTAATGCCCACGGACTCAATATTTGAGGCACTTCCGGAATTCAGACCCACAGACAGTCAATTGAGCAAATTGTTAAACGGCGTCAGGATCCAGGTGGAGATTCAGGATGGACTATATCGGGTGTACGGCAAAGATTTTGTGGGCCCGGGGAGAGTTTCACAGGGAATGCTGGCTATTGAAAAGAGGTTTGACACGTGATTATCCTGGATGACAATACAATATCGGACGCTGCCCGCTGTATATGCATCGGATGCTTCGACGGCATTCACAAGGGCCATCGGGCTATAATCCGGGCCGCCTGTGAATACGCCAAGGATAAGGGTATTAAATCCATGGTGTATACTTTCTCGCCATTCAAGAATGTTCAGGTTTTGCTTAAGGATAGTGAGAAAATCTCCCGAATAGAGGAACTGGGCGTGGACGAATACTATCTACAGGAGTTTACGCCTGAATTTGCATCCACCACGCCTGTGGATTTTATCCGGGGACTAAAGGACAAATTCCGGGTGAAATGTATAGTTGTGGGCCCGGATTTCACATTCGGAAAGGGAGGGTCTGCCGGAACTGCCGAGCTGGAATCCATATGTGCGCAGATGGATGTGGAATGCATAATTATTCCTCTGGTAACCCAAAATGGCCGGAAAGTCAGCAGCACCGCCATCCGGGAGGCATTGGACCGGGGAGACCGTGCTCTTGCAGAGGAAATGTTGGGAGGAATATATGTCGGATAGGTTATTGCTCCATGTATGCTGTGGGCCATGTTCCATGTATCCACTGTCCCTGTTGGTGGATGAGTATGGCGCAGACAACATTACAGGCCTGTTTTACAACCCAAATATTCACCCCGGGGAGGAATTTCTAAGGCGCAGGGAAAACGCCCTGACAGCAGCGGAGCATTATGGCATTCAAATGGTCACAACTGATGACCTGATGATGGACAAATGGCGGAAATACGGTCCTGTGGAGAACAAGCTGCGCTGTATGATGTGCTACGATATTAGGCTGGAATATGCGGCGCAATATGCGGCTGCCAACGGATATAATGCCTTTTCCACAACTCTGTTGGTAAGCCCCTGGCAGAACCATCAATACATAATGGATAAATCAGCCCAATTGGCAGAAAAGTACAATATCTCATTCCACTATGAGGATTATCGCACCGGTTACAGACAGGGCCAGGAAATGGCCAAGGCAATTGGTCTCTACAGGCAAAAATTCTGCGGATGCATGTGGAGTGCCCCTGCAGCAATCAGGGACAGCATTATTCTGCCATAGC